>JAEYXC010000043.1 GCA_023428655.1 Bacillota bacterium
ACACAGGGCTGATGTATGAATAGGAATGCCATATGTCAGTAATGACGGGTGGCGGTGAGAACTGCCGCCCGTTTCATAAATAAGTAGCTTTGTGGAACAGTGAAATATCGATATCGGACGACAAAGCATCGGATGAAATACCGAGTAGGAGGTTGGGGATATGATAGAAGTTACCAGGCTAAATGACACAAAATTAATTATTAACGCTGATATGATTGAGAAGGTTGAGGAGTCGCCCGATACTGTGATTACCTTGACATCGGGGAACAAGATTATCGTAAAAGAAAGTAGACAAGAGGTTAGAAATCTTGTAATATTATACAAAAAAGAGATATTTGGTCGAGATTTGTAGGGGAACAAGCAGGTTTCGGTTAAAAATAATGTAGATGGAAGGTGGCAATTTTGGATTTAGCGTCCATTTTAGGATTAATCCTATGTTTTATCGTTGTTATATATGGTATTTTGGTTGGACAACCAAGCTTATCGATAATCTTTAACTTTGTCGATGTACCATCGATATTCATTACGATCGGTGGCGGTCTTTGCTGTATGCTTACTATGTCCACAAGCCTCAAGGGCTTTTTGGAAAACCTTGCAAGCTTTAAGCATATTCTGACGACCCTTCCTGCCAATGAAGAACAGACCATAAGACAAATTATTGATTTATCCAATGTTGCCAGAAAAGAAGGCTTATTAGCACTGGAAGAGGCAGCGAACGGAATTGATGACGAATTTTTGAAAAAAGGTGTTCTGCTTATCGTAGACGGAACGGATCCGGAATTTGTACGAAGTATTTTGGAGACGGAGCTTAACTGTATTGAAGCAAGACACGCCAGCAAAATATCCTTTTGGGACGGCCTGGCAGCTATGGGTCCTGCTTGGGGTATGATCGGTACTTTGATCGGCCTTGTTAACATGCTTAAGAAGATGGATGATGCAAAAGCGATAGGACCTAACATGGCGGTAGCTTTAATTACTACCTTCTACGGCTCCATGATTGCTAACTGGATCTGTATACCGGTATCAACCAAGCTGAAAGCAAAGAATGCACAGGAAATTATGATTAAAGAGGTTATGGTTGAGGGACTTCTGTCCATTCAGGCTGGAGAAAATCCCAGAGTTATCGAAGAAAAACTAAAATCCTTCCTATCACCGATACGAAGAGCTGCGATGAAGGAAGAAGGCGGTGAAAGCGTTGGCTAGAAAGAAAGTAGAAGAGAGCAGCGGAGGAAATGCCCCTTGGTTGAATACCTTTGCGGATCTTATGAACTTACTTCTTTGCTTCTTCGTGTTGCTATTTTCCATGTCTACCGTTGATGCGGAGAAGTTCGAAAAAATTGCGATCTCCATGGCCAACTCCATTGGTGTCTTCGATGGTGGCGGTGCAGCAGTTGGTACAGGAAATCTCATCGCCTCCGGCATGAGTCAGATGTCCGAGCTGGATGAGTATTATACTACCATGGGTAAAGCCAGCAAGGAAAACGGATCTGATATGAATGCGGAGGATAATAATCAAGAGGATGAGACTGAAGGCGCCGAGGACAGTCAAGGAAGCCAAGGAGGTCAGAGTGACTCAGATTCGACAGGAGCCGGAGATGCAAAATTGTCAGAGGCTTTGGAGCGGATTGAAGAGGAGATGGAAGCGGCCTCCAAGGGCATGTATGACAAGATTTCCGATTTGGCAGAGCAATATAGCCTAGGTGATTATGTGGAATTAAACATAGACCCGGAATACCGCTTCGTTCAAATGACCCTGAGAGGTTCGGTTTTATATGATTCCGGTAGCGCAGACATAAAAAATGCCGCAAAACCCATATTATCTAAAATTGGGGAATTATTATTGCAATTTGAGGGCTATACTGTGGAAATCGTCGGACATACGGATAATGTTCCTATGACAAGCGGAAGATTTAAAGATAATAACTGGCTCTCCTCTGCCAGAGCTTTGAATGCAGCAGAGTTCCTGATCGATAATAGTAATTTAGATCCTGCTTTTGTCAAGTACTCCGGGCGAGGAGAATATGATCCCGTTGCCAGTAATGAGACCGCTGACGGCAGAGCCAAGAATCGTAGAATTGAAATCAAAATACATAATGAGTATAGTGGCGAATAGCTGAACAATATGCCTAGGGGGATTTGAGATGAAGAAGAACATTTTAACCATCATAATCATGGCCGTGACATTGGTCAATACAGTACTTATCGCTATTTTAATCTTTGCGATTGTTCCGACCTCCAATAAGACCATGAAATTAATTGATAAGGTTAACACCATCGTTGATTTGGAGCTGGAGTCACCGGAGGGCAGCGTTGAGGATATTTCTTTATCGGATATTGTTGCTTACAACATTGTCGATAAGCTTACACTGAACCTAAGGAGTGATGATGGGGAAAATCATTATGCAATCTTAAAGGTTTCCTTGTCCATGAACAGTAAGAATGAGGATTATGAGACCTTGAGCTTAAAGGTTAAAGAAAATGAGAATGCAATTAAGGAAATTGTTTCGGATGAGTTTGGTAAATATACCAAGGAGGAAGTCAATGCCAACAAGAATCTGATTAAAGAGCAGATTATTATTCGCATACAGGAGTATTTTAGATCCGACTTCATTATTAATGTTTCCTTCGGTGATTTGATCACTCAGTAAGAAATATTTACCTCTATAAGTAAATGATGCTTTATAAATAAAAATGATGATTTTCTCACTATTTTGTGTTATTATGTAGCTAGCTTTGTAAGGTGGAAAACGTTCGCTTTTTCACCGATCAGAATATATGTTACATAAAAATAACTCAAAGGGAAGACATGGAGTATTAGGGAGGAAATGACAATGGGTGATGTCTTATCCCAAAATGAGATAGATAATCTGCTGGCGGCTCTCTCCAGTGGTGAATTAGATGCAGATGATTATAAAGAAACGTCGGAAAAGCAGATCAAGAATTATGATTTTGCCAGACCCTCCAAGTTCTCAAAAGAGCATCTGCGTACAATGAACATTATATTTGAGCACTATGCAAGACTCTTATCAACGAACCTTCCGGCGTACCTCAGAAAAAATGTACAGGTAGAAGTTATTAATTCGGAAGCAGTGCAGTATTCGGAGTTTACGAATGCTCTCTCTAATCCCGTAATCCTTGGGATTATTGACTTTGCCCCGCTGGAGGGAAACATCATATTAGAGCTGGCAGACAACCTGGGTTATGCTATTGTTGACCGTATGCTTGGTGGTGGTGGTTATCCTCTGGAGAAGGTTAGGGATTTTTCCGAGATAGAGTTGTCGATAATCGAACGTATTATAATCGTATGTACGAATTTGCTCAGGGAACCTTGGGCTAATGTAATACAGCTTCAACCCAGACTATTGCGAATTGAGACAAATTCACAATTTGCACAGATTATATCTCCAAGTGAGATGATATCGATTGTAACCTTGAACATCAAGATCGGTAATATTGAGGGAATGATGAATATCTGTCTTCCTTATGTCTGTTTAGAAAAGGTTATCGATAAATTAAATACGAAATATTGGTATTCTACAATGCAGATGAGTGATGATAAATCCTACGAGGATATTATTGAAATTGCGATAGCAAAGGCAAGGGTACCGCTAAGAGCGGTGCTTGGTAAGAGTACTATTTCAGTGAACGATTTTATGAATATGCAGCGTGGGGATATAATAAAGCTGAATTCGAAGGTGGATGATGAATTAACCGTCTA
>JAEYXC010000148.1 GCA_023428655.1 Bacillota bacterium
TAGGCAAGTTTTTTATTTGTAGCATCACTTGGTAATACGGTTGCTGACATCTCATAATTGGAACCAGCTTCTTTTGAAACATTTGATTCCCCTAATGTTATTGATGTTACCGGAGTGATCACTGTAATCATGATAGAATCTGATTTACCGCTTCCATCCTTTGCCTTCACTGTTATCGTAGCCTCTCCGGAGCTTTTTGCAGTGATTATCCCTTTACTGCTCACAGTCGCCACATTCGGATTTGAACTACTAAAACTTAATACTTTATTACTTGCATTAGCAGGTGTAACCTTTGTTTTAATGGTAACTGTTTTTCCTTTTGTTAAGATAAGCTTCTGATCAGCCGGTTTAGTGATTATCACTTTACTAACCCGAACCTTGGAATTCACTGTAAGAACTGCTTTTTTTCCACTTCCATCTTTGGCCTTAACAGTGATTTTTACTGTTCCCTTACTCACTGCTTTTAACATACCACCGGAGCTTACAGTTACAATCTTACTGTCTGAGCTTTCATAAGCCACTTTCTTGTTTGATGCATTTGACGGTGTGACTTTTGCTTTTAACTGATAAGTCTGACCCACGAACAAGTCCAGTGCCTTACCGATATCTTGTGTAAATACTACACTTTTCGCATTAACCTTTGTTTTGGCTTCCGTCATACGATAACCAAATACCGGTAGTAATGCTATGACCAGCAAGAATACGATGGCCAAGCTTCCCTTCTTCCCCATTTTCTTCATTATATACCCCCTTCTGTAACCTATGCTATCAGCTACAAGTAAAACTTTACCATCAAAATTTATAAATAAATATCAAATAATTCTGTTTTTTATCAAATTTTTCTGATATAATTCTATTAATATACGATTTTTTATGGGGGTTATCATGAACGAAAAATTAACGGATTCCCAACTTCTTCATTCTCTTTTTTTACAAAGAGAAGATCATCATAATCATCTGCCCTACGAAAAAGAACTTCGTTTTTATGAAGCAGTGAAGAACGGAGATACTGAATTATTAAAGCAAATTATGATTCCCTTAGATAACCGTCAGCTTGGTATACTTTCCCAAAATCCGCTTCGAAACATTCAATATCATCTTACGATTACAATTGCCTTTATCACGAGATTTTGCATCGAAGGTGGCATGGATGTAGAGACTGCCTATACTTTAAGCGATATAAATATACGAAAGCTTGATCGTTGTACGAATATTAAGGATGTTTCTCTATTACATCGTGAATTTGTATTCGATTATGCAGAACGAATGAAAAAAATTCAAAAAAAACGTAATATTTCCATTGCTGTTTCTCAATGCATCGACTACATTTATAACAATTTACATGATTCCATCACGATTGAAGAATTAGCACAACATGTCGAAAAAAATGCTACGTATTTATGTGGTTTATTTAAAAAAGAATTGAATACAACCATTGGTAACTTTATTGTCAGCAAAAGGATTGAAGCCGCTGAAAATATGTTAAAATATTCTGATTACACGGCAACCGAGATCAGCAACTATTTGGCATTTAATTCTCACAGTCATTTCATTCATGTTTTTAAAAAGCACACGGGTCTAACTCCAAAGGAATATCGGAAGCGAAATTATCGGAGTAACTGGAAATAAAAACATAAAATTTTCATGACAAAAAAAGAAATTTTCTAAATTTCAGCTGCAAATGGTAGAAGTCCTGATAGGTCTGTATATTACTGCTATCCTGATTGCTGCTGTCCTGATAAGTCAGGGCATAGGTGGAAAAACGATCTGTTTAAAGACGGTATCTCCACACATGTGATAAAAAAATAGAATCTCCATTTACAGAGATTCTATTTGAACATGTTCTCTAATATTAGTCGTAAGTTGGTCGTAATAGTTTGGAGCGAAATCCATATCTATATCAACCGTATTTCTCGGAACTTTGGGGCAATGAGCCCATTGCAG
The DNA here is from genome assembly GCA_023428655.1 of Bacillota bacterium. Classification (GTDB taxonomy): domain Bacteria; phylum Bacillota; class Clostridia; order Lachnospirales; family Lachnospiraceae; genus Mobilitalea. The sequence continues at coordinate 1,945 of JAEYXC010000148.1, forward strand.
TACAGATGCAGTCTGAGTTATGTTTATTCTTCATTATCATTAAAGCCTTGCATCATATAATTATTCCATGATTCATTAATCTTCTCTAAATCCTTCTTCTGCATGATTCTATTCCTATCATTTAGGATTGAAAGCATTTCATCGGCAATCTCTTCTAGTGGCGGATGTTGGTAATGTGATAAATATCCGATCATCCTCCTAGCAGTAAAATCAGTATTTAGATTCCTGGTGACAATATCACAGAATTCCTCCGGGTACCTTCGTCTTAGCATTAACTGATAAAGTTCCATGCTAATTTCTGATCTTGTTTTCATATTCACTCTCCATCTTTCTGCACATTTATAATTTGTATGATAAAACTGGGCTCATGCCTTGATCCCTATCAAATAAAAGAAGCATTCCTTTCGATTTCATCAACTATTTCATCCATGTAATCTTATTCTCCTCTTTACGAAGAATTCTTTCAATATTTTTTCTGTGTCGCACAATAATCACTACTGTAAACAGGAGAGATGCCCAAAATAAATTAGGAGCTTTTATAAAAATTCCTATGAAAAGGGTGTTTATAACAGCGGATGATATACTTGCCAAGGCAATAATCTTCCACAAATATAGCACTGCTAAAAAGCTAATAAGTGGAAGTAAGAAAATCCATAAACTGTACTCCCAAAACAATACCATACCAAAGAGAAAGCCATACATAACCGCAACAGCCTTTCCTCCTTTAAATCCGGCAAATA
>JAEYXC010000196.1 GCA_023428655.1 Bacillota bacterium
GCAATCTGGAGCGGACGGATATCCTGATGCATCGCACGGGTTTCGTCCATAATGAAGATATTCTCATCCTCTAGAATTTTTTTTGCCGGTAAATCACTTTGAATTCTTATAGGCATAATTCATCACCATTTCCATAATTTTGTCATAGCAAAAGATATCATATCATGATTTTCTAAATAAATCAACAAACAAACCTTGAAATTATCCAAAATATTCCTAAAAGTTAAATCTTTGACACACTCTTTATTGTAATAATTTTAAAACATCTTCTTCTGTAAGAATGTCAATCCCCAGCTCCTGGGCCTTCGTCAGCTTGCTTCCGGCATTTTCACCTGCAATCAGATATCTGGTATTCTTTGAGACGCTTCCGGACACCTTACCCCCGTACTTCTTCACGAGCTGTTCCATCTCTGTTCGTCCCATGGAGGGCAGCGTTCCTGTAATTACAAAGGTCATACCTGCAAATCTTGCGTCCTCACTCACCTCACTCTGAAGAGAATTGAAGTTCATTCCAGCCTTCTCAAGGCGATCCAATATACTGCGATTCTCTTCCTGGGAGAAGAATTCAACGATGGATCTGGCTGTAATGTCACCCACATCGTTGATGGCAACGAGCTCTTCATAGGTTGCCTTCACCAGCTCATGAAGGGACATAAAATGCTTCTTAAGCTCTGCTCCCGCCTGCCTACCGATATTTTTGATCCCCAAGCCGGTGATCAGACGATCGATGTCATTTTCTTTACTGTCTTCAATTGCTTTCAGCAGCTTATCGGTATTTTTTTCCTTACCGATCAGCCCCTTCTCTATCAGCTCTTCACGATAATTCTTCAAATAATAGATATCTGCGATATCCTTTAGATAACCCTCTCTAATCAGAGCCTCGATATAGGCTTCTCCAAAGCCCTTAATGTCCATGGCGTTACGGCCCACAAAATTGATAATATGCTGACTTAGCTGTGCCGGACAGTTTATATTGGTACACTTTGTGTCAGCTGTATTGGAATCCCTGACGGTGGGTGCTCCACAACTGGGGCAGGTAGCGGATATTTTAAAAGGAACGGTACCCTCCGGTCGTTTCTCTTTGTTTACATAGAGAACCTCGGGGATTATCTCTCCTGCTTTTCGTACCCCAATGGTATCTCCGATGCGCACATCCAGTTCATCAATACGATCCTGATTATGAAGGGTCGCCCTCTCTACATTGGTACCACAAAGTCGGATCGGTTCAAAGATTGCAGTAGGTGTAATACGACCGGTTCTTCCTACCGTAAGACGAATCTCTTTGACGATTGTCTCCTTTTCCTCCGGTGGATATTTGTATGCAATCGCCCATCGGGGAACCTTCGAGGTTGCTCCAAAATATTCTCTGTCCTCCAAGCTGTCCACCTTTACTACCGCTCCGTCAATATCATAGGGTAGATTACCGCGGGATTCACCGATTTCACAGATTGCATCCCACACCTCGTCCGCAGTTTTGCACAGCTTGATATCCTCAATCACCTTGATACCTTGTTGCTTAAGCCATTCCAGACTTTTCGAATGACTCTGAAATACAATTCCCCTTGCTTCCTGTACATTAAAAACAAAGAGGGATAACTTTCTCTCCTTAACAACCTCCGGGTCCAATTGACGAAGTGTTCCTGCCGAGCAATTACGTGGATTAGCAAAAAGCTTCTTCCCTGCTGCCTCCAGCTTTTCGTTCACTGCTTCAAAGTCCTCATTCTTCATATGAACCTCTCCGCGAATTTCGATATAAGGCACAGCCTCCTTAAGCTTTATTTTAACATCCTTTATCATCTTAACATTCTCTGTTACATCCTCGCCTTGATTAATACCATCCCCTCTGGTTATACCCATAGTAAGAATGCCATTTGTATAACGAAGAGCCACGGATAAACCATCTATCTTCTTCTCAACAACAAATATAGTTCCCGGTCGTTCCCTTAGAACCTTCTCCACAAAGCTGTATACTTCCTCTTTATCAAAGACATCCTGCAAGCTAAGCATCGGAACATTATGCCTTACCAATATGCCGGCTTCTCTTTTTGCAGTTCCTCCGACCTTTCCGATGGGGGACTCCGAGCCAGCGTATTCAGGATACTCCCGCTCTAATTTACGATATCGAATGGTAAGCTGATCATATTCATAGTCCGAAATCTCCGGATCATCCTGATTATAGTAACGATCATTATGATATATTATTTGCTTTCTTAATTCGTCCATTTCATTTTTAATATCCATAACAGCTCATACCTTCCTTACCTATATTGTCAAATTTACTAGGAACCAATGTCTTCCGTATATAAGAATTAACCTTAGCTCGACAACTCTCTTCTTTATCATATGACTCTTTGAGACTTGCTATCTAATTTTATTTTATCATGATACCGGGTCATAGAATGCCTCCATAAGCTAAATGATTACTTACGAGCCACTTTTTCTTTGCGAAGCAGTTGATTCATATCCTCAATTTCACGTTCTGTTACATTTCTGTAATCCCCACTCTTCAGTCTTCCTAATAAAATATTCATAATTCGAACACGTCTCAGATTCACAACGCGATAGCCAAGGGCCTCACACATACGGCGAATCTGCCGGTTAAGTCCTTGCGTCAATACAATATTAAAGGTATAACGGTCAATCAGATTCACCGTGCAGGGCTTCGTTACGGTATCTAGAATAGCCACTCCTGATGACATCTTTTTGATGAAATCCATGGTTATCTCTTTATTTACCGTCACAATATATTCCTTTTCATGATTATTCTCTGCACGGAGAATCTTATTGACAATATTACCATCATTAGTTAATAAGATTAGTCCTTCCGAATCCTTATCCAATCGACCAATGGGGTAAATTCTCATGTTGTAACCGATATAATCAATAATATTATCCGGTTCGCTATGATCCGTGGTGCATACAATTCCCTCCGGTTTATTAAAGGCAATCAGTACCAGCTTTTCTTCCTTTTTCACAGGCTTATCAAAGAAGGTAACTACATTATCCTTTGTAACCTTAGATCCTATTTGCGCAACAACACCATCAATTTTAACCTTACCCTCTTCGATATATCGGTCCGCTTCTCTTCTGGAACAAACTCCAGCCTCACTGAGAAATTTGTTAATTCTAACCGCCTCGCTATCATCGATCTGTGAGGTTAACCTTTTTGTCCTTTTTGCCATATTATACCCTTGCCTTTCTATTCAACGACGATCTTTCGTATCATAACTATTATGCAAACCATCGAACCTGGTAATTGGTCATAATACATTCTGTCTTATTATTAATAATTTATTATACTTGATTTGATATCGTTCGTCCATTCCCAATATGGATGCTGCTAAAACTCTACTCCTGTAGCTGGACGGGAATCAAAGAAGGGACTATGTTCTAACGGCAGTCCAGAGCCCTCTGCACCATCGAAAAATACATAGTCCCATTTTACAAGCGGTTCCATGAACCAGTTCTCTCCTCTTTTATAGAATCATAATTACTAAGATAAATCCTAGAAGGGAATCAAAATTACCACGGTAAATACCTCACAGCCTGTTACAGATAATTTTTCATTACCTCAATATTGCTTTCCTCCTTCTTAACAAACTCCTCTGCTATCTGCGCACTGGCCCCATCCGCCTTCTTCTTAGAATGAAGGAGCTTCGTCATCTGAGTTACTCCCATGGTGCTTCCTTTAATTACCATCTGAGCAATATGACTGTCCGAGGAATTCATTAGCAGATTCATCTTGACATTTCCCTTCATGATTGCCTTATTATAAATGGATACATCCTTAGCTCGCACTCCGTTCATCTGTAATTGTCTTTTGGATTTATCCGCAATTTCTTGATAATCTCTTAATTGTCTATGAAGATCATTGCTGAAATTTTGGTTCTTAACCTTATCGAGGACAGCTTCGATTGCCGTAATCCCTACCGAAGCATTTTGATACGTCTTCTCTAGCAAATCTAAATCTACATTTCCGATCATATAAAACACTCCTTATTCTATAAGTATATTATAGTATAAGGAGTTGATTTATCAATTATTCAGC
>JAEYXC010000295.1 GCA_023428655.1 Bacillota bacterium
AAGGCAAATATGGTAATCAATTATGGGGAGAGTGTAGCACTGATTGGCCCAAATGGTAGTGGCAAGACGACATTACTGAGACTGTTATTTGGAGAGGAGCCGCCGGAGGAAGGAGTAATTCAATTTGGGGCTAATGTAAGAGCTGCTTACCTTCCTCAGCAGCTTACCTTCGCTAATGAGGAGCTGACTGTCTTGGACTGCTTCCGTGAGGATATCTTTATTCTTGAAGGAAAAGCAAGGGAATATTTGGCCAAATTTATGTTTTTCGGGAGCACTGTTTATAAGAAGGTACGTCACCTGTCCGGTGGGGAGAGAATACGACTTAAGCTTAGCAAGCTACTATTTCAGGATATCAACCTTCTGATTCTTGATGAGCCGACGAATCACCTGGATACCGATTCCATTGAGAATGTGGAGCAGGCATTGGAGAATTTCAAGGGAACCATCTTCTTTATCTCACATGATCGATACTTCATTAATAAGGTGGCTGAGAGAGTGATAGCGATTGAGAACCATCAGTTAAAGAGCTATGAAGGCAGCTATGATACTTATAAGGCCAAGAAGCAGGAACGATAAAGCATTCCAGCTTTATTGCTCATAGTTGAAAAAACGACCTTCATTAACTCATACGTACATGATATAATAAACGAAACGAAGTGTAGATAGTGCTTAACGGAATTTTGCGATACTATGACCGGGAGGTGAGGGAGATGGACACGGCTAAAATAGGGAGCTTGATTACGGCCTTAAGAAAAGAAAAGAATATGACGCAGAAGATGCTTGCGAAAAGGCTTCATGTTAGTGAACAGGCTATATCAAAATGGGAGCGTGGTGTCGGTGCACCGGATATCTCAATGGTAAGTGTCTTAGCAAAGCAGCTTGGTGTAAGCCCCAGGGAGATCCTTTCCGGTGAAATCATCTCGAATGAAGAAGATTCAGGAAATATGAAACGGATAAAATTCTATGTGTGCCCGGATTGCGGGAATATGATAACAAGCACCGGTAGGATGGAATTAACCTGCTGTGGAAAGGTCCTGGAGGAGTTGCTTGTAATGACAGGGGAACCGGAACATATTCTTAAGGTAGAAGAGATGGATGGTGGCTTGTATCTGAGCATGGACCATGAGATGACGAAGGAGCACTTTATCTCCTTTATTGCCTATGTAACCAGTGATAGGCTTCTGGTCAATAAGCTCTATCCGGAACAGAATGCCGAGCTGCAGCTTCGAAGGATGGGTCATGGGATGCTTTATTACTATTGTACTGTTCATGGTTTATTCTCCTATCGGATATAAATTAATATTGATGTTACGACAGACATCCACCGGAGAGCTAAGCCTGGCAGAACATGTTGCTTAGGATAACTACCCGGTGTTTTTTTATACTCTAATCCATTGTATTCACGATATAACAATGTTAAAATATGGTTAACAAAAAACAATTATAACGGAGGGTTAAGATGAATTGGAAGCCTGCGATCCTTTTACCTTACATAATAGCGCACTTTTTTATCGATTTCGCCTGTGCATTTTTAGTGATCGGATTGCTGGTCGAAGCACCAAACGGCTATCTTAGCCTCCTGTTTTATAATTTCTGTGCCTTTGCTCTGCAGATGCCCATCGGCCTTCTTGCAGACCGTTTTAAACGCAATGCACTGTGCGCAGCCATGGGCTGCGGTTTGGTGGCCTTAGCCTTTCCCTTAGGAGAGATCACGATGCTTTCTGCAATTCTGGCCGGGGTCGGTAATGGTATGTTTCATATCGGTGGAGGAATTGAGGTGTTGAATGTCGGTAAGGAGAAGCCAACCCTTCTTGGTATTTTTGTATCTCCGGGAGCTCTGGGAATTTATCTTGGTACCCTACTTGGGAAAAAAGGAAGCCGATCCGAAGGGATGGTAGTTAGTGCTTTAATCCTTATGCTTATACTAATTCTTGTCTTCCAGTATCTGGATAAGAAGAATTTTCGCTCCGATAATGCGGTCTTAACCCTGCAAAGCATAGATTCAGCAAAGACAATCACAGCCATTGGATGCCTTCTGTTGGTTGTAATCCTTCGTTCCTATATCGGAATGATTTCTAGCTTTGCTTGGAAAAGTGATGTAATGTGGGCTTCACTTTTGATTGTAGCAGTGGTACTTGGCAAGATATTTGGTGGGATTCTGGCAATACCTCTTGGCATTAAGCGAACCTGCATACTATCCCTTGGGTTAGCGGCAGGACTATTCCCTTTCTCTGATATACCGATTCTTGGGGTGGCGGCAGTGTTCTTTTTCAATATGACAATGCCCCTAACTCTTTGGGCGATGGCAAAATTACTGGCAGGGAGTAAGGGCTTTGCCTTTGGAATACTGACCTTCGGATTGTTCCTTGGTTTTATACCCTCCTATCTTGAGCTGCCTCCGTTATTCTCTACGACGATGGGATTTATGGTCGCATCCGTTGCATCCCTGCTGCTACTATTGTATGGGATTAAAAGGGCGGTGGTCTGATGGGATTGGAGCTTTTGTATTCCCTTGGGGTATCACTGATTTTGACGATCATACTGGAGGTTGGCCTTCTATTTTGTCTTGGATATCGAGAGAAGAAGGATGTAATGCTTCTTGTACTGGTTAATATACTTACCAATCCGCTGGTTGTTATAGCCTATTTTATTGTATTTCACTATAGTGATTGGAACCTCATAGCAACTGTTATCTTATTAGAATTGCTCGCCGTCTTAACGGAGGGTTATTATTTTAGAACATACGGGAAGACCTTTCGCCGCCCGATGCTCTTAGCACTTGGAGCAAATATGTTTTCCTTTTGTATCGGTCAGGCGTTGAAGCTTTTGCTGTAGAATATTAATACAGCAGGCCTGTGTTTGGAGGAGATATGAAATGATGATTTCATACCGTTGTTCTCCAAGCTATGGTTGCATCAATAAGTATGGAAAATGATATTATTAAATTGTCATAACCATTTTATAGAAAGAATTTAACAACCTATCTTATATAGAAAATAGGGTGAGAAATAGTATAAAGCGATAAAGTTGAATGGAGGGAACATGATGAAGAGGATTAGGTTATTATGTGGGATTATTCTGGGCTGCCTTCTAGCAACGTTATTCATCACCGGAACAGTACGGGCAGATCTCATCTGGACACCGAATGATGACTTCTTTAACAAGCATTTTGAGGAGTGTGAGAGGTTAGGAAGAAGCTATATGGCCAATGGTCATAATGGATATGTTGAGATTAAGAAGAATCCTCTATCGGAGGAAACGATTGCAAATAAGGAAAATGAGACAGAGTTCTACGTGTCCTTTACCTATACGGGCCCAAGCGACAGGGTGTGGGGTGTTGTAGAATTTGATAACAGCACCGGTTGGATTGTTATGGAGGACCTGTTGGTTATCTATGATAATATCTCCTTTATGGAGGAGCATGAGGGTGATATAGAGGCTTTTCAAGGTGAGTGGGAGGATTATGTTTCGGGAAAGGAGCCGGTACAATTCTATCCGTATCCGGGCTCGGGAAAATCAACCAGTGCAATGGATATCAAAGAGGATAAACCGGTGGTTAGCTATACCTATGAGGACGACGAGGGGCGCCTATGGGGATATGTCAATTATTATTTCAGCCATAAGGGTTGGATCTGTCTGAGCGAACCGAGAAATGCGAATATAACCGGGAGTAAGGAAGTACCACAGGTAACCTTGATTCCCAAAGCATCCGAGCTGCCCGATCCATCCAATCCATTATTTAGCCGGGATATACTGGTCATTGTCCTATTAGTGGCAGCAGTGGTGGCTGGAACCGGAATGATAATCCGGATCTTCTGGAAGAGAAAATAAATGGATGGAATTCACAATAAGGTTATGCTATAC
>JAEYXC010000325.1 GCA_023428655.1 Bacillota bacterium
TCCCTGGATTACTGCCACATACTCCTTTGGAAAGACCTCGGAAAGAATTCTTTCTATAACCAAAGAAGTATTCAATGAGTAGTTGGAGGGCTTAACAATAGCACAATTACCTGCTGCAATCGCACCAACCAAAGGAGCGATTGCTAACTGAAAGGGATAATTCCAAGGGGACATAATCAGAACAACACCATATGGCTCCGAGAAGATTCTGCTCGTCGCCGGAAAATTGGTGATTGGGGTTCTGACCGATTTGGGTCTTGCCCATTCTCTCAGGTGTTTTCTTACAAAACGGATTTCCTCCAATACTATACCGATTTCTGTAGCATAGGCTTCAAAAGGTGCTTTATTTAAATCTCTTTGAAGTGCATCCATAATATCCACTTCATGTTCCTTAATGGACTGCTCGAGTTTGTCCAAGTATTCCAATCTAACCTGTATTCTTCTGGTATTCCCTTCCGTAAAAAATAGCTTTTGCTGCTCTAATGCGTTGATGATATCCGACATATAACCGTTACCTCCTGTCTTAATTTCTGTTGAACCTAAAAACACGGTACTATGTTATCTGAATTACTGCTGCACCTAACTGCCACGGTACTTGTTATCTGAACTTCGACTGAACTTAACTGCCAGGATACTTGTAATCTGAATTTCGATTGAACCTAACAGCCCGTGTATTTGTTATCTGAATTTTGTTGAATCGTATGAACCATGCCACCTCGTTAGGTAAGGTATACTAATTACTTTAATTGTATTCTTTTTCGAATGGATTTTCAATCCATGATTAAGAAAAGCCGGCTGGTTGCATATTATTGCATCCATACCGGCTATCTGTTATCTGTGTTATTTATTACCAAGTACTTTGATCAGCTCCTGAATTTGAGCATCCTTCTTCTTACTCCTCCAATTAACAATCGCTGTTTTACCCACCGTAGCTCCTTTTTGTTCACAAGCGTTTCTCATCTGTTTAATTGCATTTTTTCCACCCATCCAAGCATATGGAAAGGCTTGTGTAGCAAACAGATCTACCTTCTGTCCCTTCATGGTGGAAATCCGATTGATATATGCCGCCAACACCGGGGATATGGAAAAGCCTCTGACCGGAGCACCAACAATCAAATAATCATATCCACTCATATCCGGCTCCGGAAGAAAGCTGATCTTGTCGATATCAATTTCGTTTGTATTTTCTCCACCAACAGGTTCCAGCCTTTTAAGCGTAACCTGATGTCCGTTTTGCATCAGTTTCTCCATTAATTGCTCGGCAACTGCTTGTGTATTACCCGTGTGTGAATGAATAAATAATCCGATCTTCATAATGCATCCCCCATTAAACCTTAATATTCCTATTTTCACAGCAATTTTGATCAGCTGCTATGTCTTTATTCGTTACTCTTCCTTCTTAAGAGAAAAGCCATTTCACCTTTTTCTCCACCATCTCACTATCCATCCAGTGTTATTCTTTCCTATACTTCATTGACTTCTGCAATGTTCCAGCTGGGAATTAATAAAGACCCCAAATTCTTTACTATACTTCATTGGCTCCTGTAATGTGCCAGAAGCGTATTAATTAATGACCCCTAACTGTTTTATACTTAGGTCAGCTGCTTCAATCGCTTCCGAATTTATAACAATCAAAAAAGCGGTACTATCTCGGTAGGCCTTTTTACTTCACACTTTTTAAGCATGTTATTAATTATAATATATTTAGGAAATATTACTACTATATTGTCACATTTTTAATCTTATTTTAACCTTTTGAATCGGTTACTCCAAAAAGAGATCTGATCATCCACAGGGATTACAGACCTCTTACTTTGTGTATCTTCTAACTTCATGATAAGCATAATAGAATCTACATGAGTTTTTCTACTCACTTTATCACGAGTTATATCTTCTTTCTTTATCAAGTTGCCTTCTGATTCATCATAATTAATACCCTATGATTCATCAAAAGTTTTTCTTCTCACTTCATCATGGGAACTACTTTAACTTTTTTCCCTCCGATAGCTTTAATATGGATTTCTCGATACGATCTCTTCTTGTCTCTTCCCTCTTAGCAGCTGTGATCCAAAGTACATAATCCTTCTTGCCGGAATAGGAAAGGGCTTCATAGGTTGCTTGAGCATCGCTGTTTCTTTCCAGGGCCTCAAGAAAATCCTCAGGTGCTTCCACAAGCCTTACCTCGTCATCCTTAGCAATCGTAACCGTAACAACATCCCCCGGTTCCTTTCCAATCAGCTTGCGTATCTCCTGGGTCATGCCAAGCATATAGTGGCCACCCATACGAACCAGTGAGCCACGATATTGTATCCCGTCAAAGGTAGCAAGGACCTTCACTCTTTTTGCTCCAAAGACCTCTTCCACATCAAAGGGAGGTTCCACGTAGGCTCCGTTCACGCCCTCCGCTTTTCTAATGATCGCTTCGAACTTCTGTATCATTCATTTCCTCCTATAAGGATGCATTGCATCAGATGAATTTTTGATCCTTTAACAAATTCATGACCGGTACATTATAAGTAATATCCTTAGCAGTATAATTAGGCTTATCCTCTTGACTTATCTGCTTCCTAATTTCCTCTTCTTCCTCTTCCTTAATCAGTAGATCCAGAAAGTTCAGATAATCCTCATAAGAAAAAAGTGAGTCCAAGCTATCAAACCAGTTATCGGAACCACTGACGCTGTTTGCTATAAGAAAAGCGTAGTTATTTTGAACCGGTGCCGATGCGGCAACATTTGTCTTCGTTTGATTTATATTACCATCAGGTGCATCAACGGTTACTAAGGCTCCCTTGGTATCCGTTCCCTGCTGCATGTAGTTAATAACCTTCTTTACATAATTTTGAGTCTCTTCAAAGGGAGGTATTCCGCCATATTTCTTTACATTTCCGCTTCCAGCGTTATACGCAGCCAGCGCTAGCTTTGTGTTGCCATCATATTTTTTCAGTAAACCACTGATATACTTTGCTCCACCCATTATATTTTGTTCTGCGTCAAAGGAATCCGTTACGCCAAGTTCTTTTGCAGTAGCAGGCATTAGCTGCATCACTCCCTGAGCTCCACTGCGGGATACTGCAGTGGGATTAAAGCCGGACTCCGCTTTGCCGATTGCTTTTAAGAGCTCCACCGATACATTATATTCTTTGGAGGCCTTATTAAAAATCTCATCCAGAGTTATTGTTTCACCCAGCAAGGAAGAAAACTCCCCACCATCGTTATTTTTCTTTACTGAATTTAACCCTTGTGCTTTCTTAACATCAATATTCAATATTGCATTTATCTCAGCCATTTTTATCACCTTCATACTGCATATAAGCAGATTAATAAGCTTGTCTCTTGTCCAAGTATCAAAGACATAGGCTCGTTTGGTTCGATCCGCCGTCTCTTCATTTATTTTAATCTATTTTATCTCATTTATCAACATATTATATCATTTTCCCTTCCTTTCTCTTATATTATTTTCCACTATTTCTCATTATACTGCCACTTTACGTCATACGCTTTGGAGTATATAATTCATGTTGCTATGTAATTCTTGTTCCGAGCTGTACTGCCAACAGCCTGTCATTATGAAATACACTCTTGTATAAATGAATAGATATGTTATTATTATCCTGATAAAACGATCAAAGATAACATAATAGTCATGCCAACAAGAATCTTATTGAGGCTACTATTCTTGGGGGGTGACAAAGAAAAGCCCAAGGAAAACGCACCATTTCTTTCTTCTAGAAAGGTACTTGTTTTCAATGTTATGAATGTAGTACAATATTAACAATGAAGTGTTTTAAATATCATCGGTAAGCCTTGTGCTACCCATGACATCATAATATATCAAATTATATCAGGAGGTTTTATACTATGCATTGTGTTCAGGAAATAGCACCTAAGGTTTTTTGGGTTGGGGGTAGCGACAGGCGCTTAGCTCTCTTCGAGAATATGTTCCCCCTCCCCAATGGTGTTGCATATAATTCCTATCTTTTTATGGATGAAAAGACAGCTCTTATCGATACAGTGGACCGCTCCATCAGTGATCTGTTTGTGGAGAATGTAACTCATGTACTGGGCGGTCGTAATCTGGATTATTTAGTTATCAATCACATGGAACCGGATCATTGCGCTAACATTGAAGAAATCGCTCGCAGATATCCAAATGTTAAAATTATTGGTAACAAGAAAACCTTTCAATTCATTGAACAATTCTATAATATGGATCTGACATCCAATTACCAAGAGGTAAAGGAGGGTGAAGAACTCTCATTGGGATCGAATACTCTTCGCTTCTATATGGCTCCCATGGTACATTGGCCTGAGGTTATGGTTACCTATGAGATGAGTCAGGGAATTTTATTTTCTGCGGATGCCTTTGGATCCTTTGGTGCCGGAGCAGGAAATCTATTTTCAGACGAAGTAGATGAGAAGGATATGGATGAGGCCAGACGCTATTATTCAAACATAGTAGGCCGATACGGCTCACAGGTACAGGCATTATTCAAGAAGCTGGACGGATTACAAATTAATATGATCTGTGCTCTTCATGGTCTAATCTGGAGAAAGGAAGATATTCCCTTCATTATTGACAAATATGATAAATGGAGCCGCTATGAACCGGAGAAAAAGGGTGTGGTACTGGTCTATGCCTCCATGTACGGCAATACCGAGAATATCATGAATGCATTGGCAAACAAGCTTGCTTTACGTGGCGTACGTGATATGAAGATGTATGATGTGTCCAAGACCCATCCATCCTTTATTATCTCGGATCTATGGAAATACAGCCATATGGTAATCGGTTCCCCTACCTACAACATGCATCTGTATTTTGTCATGGACGCGCTTCTTAAAGATATCTCTGTACTGGGATTAAAGGATCGCAAGGTTTCTATTATCGGAAATCACTCCTGGGCAAGTGCTGCTATGAAGTCCATGAAGGAGCAATTTGAAGCAATGAAGAATATGGAGATAATCGGTACTCCAATGGATGTTCGGTCAACCATCAAAGCGGATAAGGAGTTTGAGCTTGATGAGCTAGCAGATGCAATTGTTGCATCACTTCAATAAAATAGGAACAAACCTTAACAAAGAAGGGGCTATTGCAAAACGCAAGTTCAAGAAAATGAAAGGACAACATGCATCCCAACCAGATAATCTCTTTCCGTATGGTAAGATTATCTGGTTCGCGTGCGCGTTCGCATAATTACAAGCAAGCTTGTATATGCTCACTTTGCATACGCGCATAATACACTGTTTGACGGACAGATTGTTGTTTTTGTATGACAAATTAGCAAACATTTATGTTTGATAATGACATACAAATCAATAAGATGTCAGTCAACCTGTGTGTGAGGGATTGCTGTTGTCCTTTCATTCTTTTATACTATACGTTTTGCAACAGCCCCTTCCTTTTATTCCTCATAATCATCGTACGAGACCTTCTACCTTGTTGCCTCCGGCTTGCTTTGCAGTATATAGTGCTTGCTCCGCTAATATCAGAATATCCTCGCACTTTCCATCCTGGGCAGGTCGTATAGAGGACGTTCCGATACTAACGGTTACTGCGGCATCCGTCTTTGCTAGATCATGACCTAGCTTCAAGCTACCGATTTCCTTCCGAATAATCTCCCCAATCAAAAGAGTTCCACGGAAATCCGTTTCCGGTAAAATGCAGGCAAAATCTGCACCACCCCATCTAGATACAATATCAGAGGATCGTTTCAGTAGTTTCGTTATCGCATGTGCAGTTCTTTGAAGGCAATAATCCCCTTGCTCATGACCGTATGAGGCATTGTAGGCCTTAAAACCGTCAATATCAATGATCATAACGGATAATACCGTTCCATTTCTCTTCGCACGCTCCCACTCCTGCTTCAATATTCCCATAAATCGATGTCGGCTCATCATATGAGTTAAGCTGTCACTATTATCCTCCATCCAATCTCTTAACTGCTTAATATCAATATAGTTTTGAATTCTCCTCCTGACAACGGGAGCATGAATGGGTTTCACTATGTAATCCGATATCCCCATGGACATAGCAGCATCCAAGTACTCCTCATCCTCCGATGGGGTTAATAAGATGATAGGTATCCCTTTTATGGTAGCCATATCATATAGTTCTCTAAAGCCTACATTACCATCCGTCAAATTTATCCTATCATCCAATAGAATCAGATCCGGCAAAAGATCCTGTACAATCCGTAGCGCTTCCCCATTATTATCTACCATCGTAAGGGAATATTCCGTCTGCAACGTGTTCTCCAGCATCTTTAACTCCAACCCATCCGACCCGATTATCAGAATCCTTCCGCACTTCCTCTCTTCCATACTATCACTACTCCTTTTCCATACGATCACAAGCGAACAAAGAGAATCTCCGATTGGTTTTTACAGTAAATACATTATACATTATCACATATCAACAATCAATATCTGTATTTTATCTATATTAATTATTATTTTCTGAATATTATGCAACAAAATCCTT
>JAEYXC010000386.1 GCA_023428655.1 Bacillota bacterium
ACCGTGGAATATGACTATATAAATTTCCACCTTACCATGCATTGTTACCTATGTAGTATGGAATCGAAAGACCTAGTGCTAAAGGAGCATCAATCAGCCAGGTGGTTAACAAGGAACGAGCTGAAGATGGTGGATTGGCTACCGGCTGACATTGGACTTATTGAAAAAATGTATTCGGGACAGTATAAAATTTTTGACTAACTTAAGCTTGGATATGGTTTGAAAGATGGAGTAACCTACGATGCATGGGAAACGGTAAAACAAATAGCGTTTACCGTGGAAGTAGGTCCTATATGGAATGAAAAAAGATGCATGGATTGTGGGAGTAACAATAAATTTGATAATGCTATGTTATGGAGGTGTGATGTTTGAAGCTTACTATAATACCGGGCAGTGAGAGGGGACTTACTGATTTTGAAAGAAAGAAATCGGAGGATTGGATGGATGACAAGGCTCGAAGCTATACACAACAGGATTTGGATCTGTGGGATAAAAGGTATCAGGAAGCCCAGCTACTGATGAATTCCGATGAGCATCAGCAGCTGGGAATAGATCTAATCCTTGTCCTTGCAGAGGAAGGATATCCGGAGGCTCGAAGAACCGTAAGTGATTTTTATCTACAGGGCATCGGAGTCCAGGAGGACTTCTTGAAAGCAGTAGAATGGGAGAGAAAGGCCATACATGCCGAACATCAACGCAAGGTCGATATCTACAAGGATAATTTTAACTTTCCGCAATGGAAGAATTAGTGAATCGAAAGCTTCCCTTGTAATGTTTGTATCAATGGTAGCTAATTTGATTTTCTTTAAAGTTATCTAACAGCTTCTTTACCTCTTCGATTAGGAAAGAAGAATCTATGATACCGAGTGCCGTAACTTTTTCTGCATAACACTCTGCATTTTCCTGATCACCAATGCTTGCATAGGCCAGGGACAACCGGGATAGAAGCTTCCAGTCGGTGGGTGCAGTTTGGAGGATTCGTGTAAGAACGGAGATGGCTTTGCTATACTGCTGTAATTGCATATAGGTATAGGCATAGTGATAAGCAAAGCTCACATGATCCGGATATGCGCTAACACATCGTTCAAAGCAGGAGAGAGCACCCTCATAGTCCTTATATCTAAAATGTACCATACCAAGGTATTCCCAAGCATCATAGTTTTTGGGATTCAAACCGGTGGCTAAGGTGAGGGCCTTAATACACTCTTCCTTCGCGTCAAGTTCATTATGACAGATCCCGATTAGGGAATAAGCATGACTCTTATCACGGTCCGAAGGGGTACCGTCAAGGGCCTTCATGAATTGCTTCAGTGCCTGCCTGTATTTCCCCTTTTCCAGATACTCATTCCCTAGATTATAATAGGAATAGCCTTTTCCTTTTACGAAGTAATTCGCTTCTTGATAAATTCGCTCGAATTCCTCCGATGACATTTGCTTCTCATTGCGTTCCAGTATCTTAAAAATGCTTAATATCAGAGGCCTTTTCGTACGCTTGTGAAACCACCAATTTTCCGCGCCGCTATAAAGGACGGGCAACAGTCGAAGGTTGCCTTGTCTTTGAAACTGTTCCACTATGAATTCCTTTGTTTTAAGGTCAGCGTTCTCCGTAATAAAGATCGGTATGATATAATTTCTCTTTGCGTTCCCCATCTTATTAAATAAATCCTTGGCAGCCGAAGTGCAATCCTCCAATTGGCACTGTATTTGCTCATTGCTTTTATGAAGGATGACCGAGGGATATACATATACCCGAAGGAAGACATTTTCCTTCGAGAATAGCCTGCGGTTAACCCGAAAGGCTTCGAGATAGTAGGTATCCTTGACATCCTCCTGATCTATGCGGCTAATACCATAACGAAGAGTGTATTTTTCATAGCGTAAATTATCCGTTAATCGCTTTAAGGTCTTCTCTTGATCGTATTTTTCATCCACCTCATGCTGCTTAAAATCTTCACAGGGGATTAAGATGCGAAAAAAGGTAATAAAGATTGGTCCTATAATAAATGAAAAAAGGAAAAGCAGGGGGATACTAATATCAAGCAATCCTTGATAGAGCTTGGTTGTGGAGTACCTTATCATGATATTACCCAGTCCCGTAGTAATCAGAAAGCCCTGAAAAGCCCCTTCTATCATTGCTTGATTCATTGCGTTGAAAAATATTAATGAAATAGTGAGAACCCCGATGAGAGTGACGATAACCTTTAGTAATAGGGTGACAAATTTACTTAGCTGCACATCAGCGATTCTGCAGATCATGTTACCGAGATAGTATAATATTTTATTTTGCTCCATTTCCTTAACCGCCTTATCCAATGTATATGAATATCGATCAATAACAGCTTCTGCCCCTTTCGTTCCGCTACAGAAGCAGTATATTAATTATGTTCCTGACGTTATCTGATAAAAGTATAATTTAACTCCATTGAATTAACAAGGACTTTTGTACGATAAACAGGGCAAAAGGAAGAAAATGGGAATAATTTCCTATAGGAAGTTTGTCCATAGGAATGGGATGCCGGGGGAAGCGTCGTCTGGATATGAATTGTAGGGGTGGGTAGGAAGATGTTTGACATTAAAAAGATATTGGTTCATAATATTACCATTATTTGCACAGTGTTTACGGACTACGATTTGAGAATTCGACCCTATTAATTAATACATAGAACAAAAAGGATAGGAGGTGAAACGGTATGAATAAAAAGCCTGATGTCTTAGATCGTGGGCCTTTCTTTCATGGCACGAAAGCGGAGCTTAAAATTGGAGATTTACTAAGCCCACAGCATTTATCCAATTACCAAGATAAAAAATCTAATTATATATATTTTACTGCAACATTAGATGCTGCAAAATGGGGTGCTGAATTAGCAACCGCTCAATCAAAGGAAAGAATTTATATTGTAGAGCCCTTAGGTGAGTTTGAAAATGATCCGAACTTAACGGACAAAAGATTTCCCGGAAATCCTACACGCTCATATCGGTCGAAAGCTCCCTTGAAAATAGTAGCGG
>JAEYXC010000393.1 GCA_023428655.1 Bacillota bacterium
GGACTTTCCATATCCGGAGTAACCTTCTCAAAGGCTAAGCTCGATAAGGACGATGGTATCACCGTATATGACATTGAATTCTATAAGGATGGCATGGAATACGAGTATGAGGTGGATGCATCCACCGGGAAAATCCTCGATTATGATAAGGAAAAAGCCGATTAACTTTCGAAGCTCACCTCACAAAACAATCGAAGACGTGTCAGTTAAAATCAAAGGCACGAAATTAATCTTCAATTATCATATTCTATAGAAAGCACGTAGTGCAAATATTGAAATCCTACAAAGATACAAAGAACGCACCACGTATTCTCTGTAGTTCATAAGGGGGAGTGTTGCTCATGCTAAAAAAATGCCAGGCAACACTCCCCCTATTCAAATAATTTATTTTAAGTTAAAATAGTATTCATAGCATCAGAGAAAACAACAATTAGGAGGAAAACATAAATGAGTGTGCTATTTATACAATATCCAAAGTGCTCCACCTGTCAAAGGGCAAAAAAATGGTTGGATGAACATCAGGTATCCTATACCCATCGTCATATCGTCGAAAACAATCCTACCGCCTCAGAATTAACCGAGTGGCTTTCACGAAGTAAGCTTGATATCAAGAAATTTTTCAATACCAGCGGTATGAAATATCGGGAGCTTGGTTTGAGCAGCAAACTGAGTAACATGTCCGTCGAAGAACAGCTTGCTCTTCTAGCTACGGATGGAATGCTTGTCAAACGTCCTTTAATTATTGGAGAGGATTTTGTACTGATTGGGTTTAAGGAAGCAGAGTGGGAGAAAATATTACAGCCTTAGGACGCTTACCTCGTTATCTTAGTACCGTATCAATTGTTCCTGCACCAATGCAGACATCCCCATCATAAAAGACGGCGAACTGCCCAGGTGTAACTGCTCTTTCCGGTTCATCAAATACCACTTCACAGGTATTATTTTCTCTAAGGTGTACCGTTACTCCATGATCCGGTTGACGATACCTTAATTTAACCGTACAACGAAGGGTAGCTTCCGGCGCCCTTCCACTAATCCAATGTAGCTTAGTTGCTATGCTACCTTTTGAATATAATAAAGGATGATGGTCTCCTTGTACTACATAAAGTACATTACTGCTTAGGTCCTTATCTACGACAAACCATGGTTCACCGGAACCCTGTCCACCAATACCTAAGCCTTTTCGTTGACCTAGTGTATAGTACATCAGACCATCATGTTTTCCTACTACTTTGCCATCCAGTGTCTTAATGTTGCCGGGCTGCGCCGGAAGGTAAGTTTTCAAGAAATTCTTAAAGTTTCTTTCTCCAATGAAGCAAATCCCTGTACTTTCCTTCTTATAGGCTGTATCTAATCCGGCTCTCTTAGCAATGTCCTTTACCTCTCTTTTGTCCATGCCACCAAGGGGAAATAGTGTCTTTGATAGCTGCTCCTGACCTAGCATACATAGAAAATAGGTTTGATCCTTATTACCATCGATCCCCTTTAATAATCGATACTCTCCATCCCTTTCCTCCACTCTTGCATAATGTCCTGTAGCCAGATAATCTGCACCTAACTTCATTGCATAATCCAGGAATGCTTTAAATTTTATCTCTTTATTACATAAAACATCCGGGTTTGGAGTTCTCCCCTCCTTCAGTTCTTCTAAAAAATACATAAATACATTATCCCAGTATTTACTCACAAAATTAACGGTATAAAATGGGATACCGATTGACGCACACACTCTCCTTGCATCCTCTGAATCCTTTGTTGCGCTACATTCACCAAGCTCATCCTTCTCATCCCAATTTTTCATGAATATACCGATCACTCGGTATCCTTGCTCTTTTAATAATAAAGCAGCTACGGAGGAATCCACTCCTCCTGACATTCCTACAACAACCGTTGTATCCTTAGGAGCCTTTTGCATAACTAATCTCCTCTTCTTTCTATATAGATTAAATCCTTAAGTCATAATAATTCCAATTTTACGATCATTTTAAGTATGCTAACTAAAATGATTTATTTACACGGAACGATTAAAGAAATTAACATAAGAATAACACATACTCCCCTCGAGGGAAATATATAAATTCAAGAATTATCAAGTCCAAAAAACGGTATTCGTTCCTACCTACACATTCTTATCTCACTGATCCTATTTAAGAAAGGAAGAAGCATGTACATCAAAAAACAAGGGTTCTGATGGTTTTTGGCTTCAGAACCCTTGTCATATATGTTGTAAAAGGATGAATCGAGGCTTGACTATCAATTTCTGCTTTCCATAGTTTCTGATGGTGCTGAAGCTGCTATACTTGTTAAAGCGTCATACAAGCCGCAGTCCTCGCAGGCGTAAGTCTTCGTCATGCCCCCTTTCCGCATAGACACGGCGGTTTTCTTCAAATCCCAAGGAGCTGCTTTTTCTTGGCATCAAACTCCTGTGAAGATATGATACCCTCTTCCATGAGCGTCTTGTATTTCTTAATTTCCTCGATGGCGTCCGCGGGGAGTGCAGTGGTGGTATGACCAGTCTGCGCCCCAGGCACACTAAGGCCGACGGACTGCTCCGGTGCACCCGGAAAGGCCACTGTCTTTAATGAAGCCACCAGCTGTTCAATCTGCTCCATGCAATTCTGGTAGTCACGGAGGTAATCATTCACATCCGGGGTGGAATTACTAAACCTGGGACCATCCATATCGCATTTAATTACACTCCAGTAGGGATGGTCAAAATGCAGCTCCACGTTAAAGGCCCGGAAGGGTTCCGGAATATCGAAATACTGCATTCTTGCTGAGCCATTCGCTTTGCCATCATCCAGCTTATCAAGGGTATTTGCCAATCTTCTATTCATTATAAATTGGGTGATTTGTGGCGACGTAGCCATGGCGCGCTCCGGTACGGTGCTGGCGTATCGGCATATGCCCTCCGCTGAGCCCGTAAACAGTGGCGTGCTATCCTCTTTAATGGTAAAGGAGATTAGCTGTCTTCCCTCAAATACCGTTTTATCCGGGTTTTTACTCATGCAAAATAGCTTATTCTGGTAGTCGAAGATGATCTTCGTATCCCAAAGGCCGAAATCAATGCATTCCGAAATAACGAACTGACCTCTCAACTGCTGGTTCTGCTCGTAGAACGACAAATATTCCCTAAGTCCCTGCATCGAGAGCTGATCTCTCTTGTCCGTTTCCATATCGATTTTATTGTTACAGGTGTCACAGATGTATTCGCCTTCTATTTTCGATGGCAGAAACCAGGATATTTTGCCTCCACAAATGGGGCATGGGGGTTTCTTGGAAAACAGTCCCATATTTATTTCCTCCATAAATTATTAATCATAAAATATTAATCACTAAATTATTAACGCGTTCCGCCCCGTGAACCGCCTCCGATGGAGCCCATGCCACCAAGAACGGATGCCATTCCGCCGCCTCCCCCGCTACGCCTTCTCTGTTCCCGCTGCTCTTCGGATTTCCTCATATTGTTATAAAGTAAATAGTGATAGGAATAAGCGGTAACCATGCTCCTTCTGTAATCGGTCAGTTCGGAGGTAAGAGAGGGATATAGCTCTTTCATTTGCTCCGCTACCTGGTCGGCGATCCCAAACAGCATGGCATAGGTCAGTAGCTCACGCCAAATCGGCATTTCCTTAACACCCCGCTCAGCAACCAGTGAAAAATCCTTAAGATACTGTTTTAGCCCCATCAGCTCACCTAACTCCTGTTCACCGGCTGGTGTCAGATCAATTAGCTTGGCAGGAACCCTCCACCGTTTCAGACATTGCTTATGATTCAGATAGGCTTTCCCCTCATTGTCATGTTTCCCTATAAAGGCGCGAAGCAGCGTATCGTTTTTATTTGCAAAGTGTTCTAGCTCCTTTTCCTGTAAGGTAGCATCCGGTCCGGCCGCACCCTCTAATACAGTATAAAGGAACTCATCATACTCATTCATTTTGTCATGCTGGCTGCCCATGAGTCGTAGACTGACCGTTTCCTTGGTCCTACCCATAAAGCCGACCTCTTGGTCTTCCACCGGAGAAAGACATCCCAGCTGGGTTAGCCGCAGCATCCCAGTTGCGAGAATTGCACCGTCCTCACATAAATCAAACATTCTCCCAAGCGCATAGGTTGCACTCAATCTACCCTCGTTAGGAATATCCCTAAAATAACCGAACTTTTCTGTTAATCTACGCTGCTTTCTCTTTTCGATTTTCTTTTTTACAATGCGTTTCAAGATAACCAGCCCGTAGATAGCTGCAAATAACAGCAGTAAAAAGATAAATGCCGCTAAATCACCCTCACCGGAGGCATCTAGGTTATCGTAATCACTGCCTGAAATAGCTCTATCTCGCACCTCTTCAAAGCTCCCCGCTTCCTGCCTTGAGGGGGACAGGATTCCCTTCTCGAAGGAGAACATTATTGTTACATGGTTTTGAGCTGATATTGGGGTATCCGTGCTGGCAATAATAGTTCCATTCTCAAACTCTACCTCACCTACGAAGCCAAAGCCCCATACATCAGCAATTTCGTTCGTGATAGGTGTACCGTCTGCAAGGCGGATTTGAACCGTCACATCGGTAGGTGTTGTATTCATTTCGTCCCCTACAAATCGGAAATTGACGCCATCTCTTTCGCTATAGCCTCCTACTGCATTATCCAGCTTGTAAGCAACGGTATAGCTATTTTGCCCATACTGACTGATACCAAAGCAGATCTCATAACCATTGTCCGTATAATGGATGCCGTATTTTCCTGCCTTTTCTTCAAAGCTCCAGTCAATGTTCCAGTCCATTACCGTATCATAGGCACCGTGTTGGTCAGAGACCGTAAGCTCGCTGATTGTCAGATAATCCGGTGCATTCATGGGTATGTAGATTTCTGTTCCTTCGTCAAAGCTCCCATCCCACCTCTGGGTAATGTACATGGAGCCATCCTGGGAAATGACAGCCTGAATATCTATCCTATCCACCTGATTCGCTGCATAAGCAGGGAGCGGTAGAAATACCAGGAATAAGCACAGAATTAAGCCCTTAATTGTTCTTTGCACTATACACCTCATTTCATGCTAGGCATATCGGCCTTACCCGCCTGATCCTCAAGATATTCTCTTTGTCCAAAGCCTAACATTCCAGCAATCATAGAGACCGGGAACATTCGGACTTCACGGTTCAGCTTCGTAACACTGTCATTGTAAATCAAGCGACTGGTACGAACCATGTTTTCAAAGGTCTGTACCGCGTCCATGGTTTTGATGTAATTTTGATTGGCTTTCAGGTCGGGATACTGCTCCGTTACCATGGCAATCCTACCAAGGGCTTCTGCAATAACCCCTTCCTGACGAACCACATCATCCGGTGTGGATTTTGCCGTAATCACACTTCGTCTGGATTTGATTGTTTCGATTAATGTTTCGCTTTCATGCTTGGCATAGCCCTTTGTCAAATCAACTAAGGCTGTTAAAGCATCAAAACGACTTGACAGCTGCACCCCAATCTGACTCATGGCATTGCTGATATTCTCATCAAGCACGACCAGCTTGCGTTGTGTTGAGATGATAAATAGAACAATGACCGCGATAATTATGACAATTGTGATGAAAGTTGGCAGCATAGTAAAATCCTCCTTTATTATTTATATATAGCGGCTGTACCAAAACTCGTATAATCGATTTTTATAAGAATGTATCCCATACCAGATGATCTTTTTCAGTTAGAGATATTATCTGGTATGGGATGCTATTACTCTTATTGTTCAATATCTATTGTTTTATAACAACCCCTCATGAGAGTGTTATTGGGCGAGTTGTGCTTCTATCTCTGCCCAACCGGCCTCTACTGCTTCAAGAAGCCCCTGATATGACAGAATAAGTTCATCTGCCTGCATACTGTCAATCGTCACACTTCCATCAAGTAAACTATTAATATCATTGACATCCACAGCAATATCGTCTACAAATTGCTTGGTTTCATCATTATAGATGTCATAATGCTCTGCCAGCTTGGCGTATACGTCGGATAAACTCTGTGCAATCTGGACAAGCACTGCTGCCTGCTCCTCGTTCATAACTGGAACATAGTTTTCAATTAAATCATCCACCTTAGCTTTCAGCTCAGCAATCTTCGAAGGATAACTTTTAAGCTCTGCAACAATTTCATCCGCTCTTTCTTGTGTCAACTCATCACTTTCGATTTCTGCTTTATATGCTTCCATCTCGCTTAAGATTTGATTCATTGCGTCCGCTGTTTCTTGATTCAATTTTTCCAGATTGTCATTTGCTAAATTAACTAAGGCAGTGAGCTCATCGTTTGTGCTGTTAAAGGTGTCCTCTACTTCGTCCTTATTAACACCGCAGGCTGTAAAACTTAGTGCCATAACAAGTGCCATCATAAGTACCAATAATTTTTTCATTTCAAATCCTCCATTTTCTGTTGGTAAGTATATAGGGAACATTCCCTTGTATTCAATCTATCAAAAAACAATTAAAAAAACCGTCCGTTTCATGAAACATGATTTTTTCGACATGAAACATGAACGAGGTCGCGCCGCCAACATATACAGGCGGCGCAGCTGGTGGGGAAGCTTTATTTGGTCACAGTGATGGTATATTCAGACACTTTTTTACCATTATACCTTATTTCGACTACCTTAGTTCCTGTGGTGGTGAACTTACGACCTTTTGTTAGCTGCACCGTTTTTGAGGTATAAAAGGTGATTTTGCCATTGACATTTGTTTCGCTATTCCCTTCAACGATCACTGCGTTTAGCCCGGTGGTATCAAAGCCCTCACCAAGTTTGTAGGCAGTTTTCGTGGGATTTGTCAGTATCTTTACTGCTTTGCTTGGTGCAGGTGTAGGCGTTTTGGTGGTGACAGGGGCGGATGGCTTCGGTGTCGAGGACGGTGTGTCGGAAAGCGTATTCGCTTTTACGAAGACGATTTTTGCTAAGTCAGGAGCGGAACCCTTTGAGACTTCAGCGAATACTCCACTCCCTGTGCCTTTTACAAGGTAACTTTGGCTTGCGTAAACCCTTATTGTGCTGAAGCCGGAGCCTGGGTAGGTGTTGATTCTATACGTTAGCTTGTTAATATCCGCATGCAATTGCAGGTCCGATACACACATATTACTGCAGACCACATAACGGTCCCAATACTCAATTGTATATTCAGGTCCGCGGTCTTTATCTTCACCTACAAGTGTAACCTTAAATGGTTTATCCGGCTTTTCTTCTGATAGAATAAGCCAGTAATCATATCCCTTATCAGGATAAACCCATCTGTCACCGATTTTCATATAGTATTCGCCGGATTTAAGAACGGTGGCGTTGGCGTCTGAGGGTGTTGACGGCGTTGGTGTCGATTCGCTTTTTTTCGGAGCGGTCATTTTACGTTCGACAGAAAAATCACCCATGCTTATTTTAACAGTGGAAGTACCGGAAGGGACTGCATATTCGCCGCCTTGATACATTCTCTGACCTCCGACTGAAATGTTGAGATAGTCGCCACTGAGTACCTCTGAAGTTCCGTCCTTATAGTTAGCCTTAACGGAGTAGTCGCCTGTGACGAAGGTCGAGCTACCCGCATCAGGTTCGTCAGTCACTTTAACGGAAGAAACAAACGGCTTAACTGTAAACGGAATGACAATGCTCTTGTTCCCAACGACTACCCACAGGTCTTTCTCTCCCGGCACCCAGAAGCGATAGCCCTTAGTGATTTGCGAACCGTGCTCTTTATATTTCATTCCGCGTGCCCCGGCATAGTAGGTAAGGTCATCCCAATCTAAATTTTGGTAGGCAAGTTTTTTGCCATATGCACCGATACCGGCGCGGACTATAATTGAAGTCGGGTCAAACGCATCTGCTCCTTGGCGATAGGTCGTCTGAGACATTGACGAAGCGAGGCTGAACTCGCGAATGTTTTGCCAGTCAACATCCGGCAATACACCAACCCGCATAGAACTAACGGCAATTTTTGATGATGGAAATTTAACCCCGGCTTTATCCGCTGCCTTTTTCCACTTTTTGTATTCCGAGTCCGTCATTTCACATTGTAAGGTCAAGGTGAAATACCCTACCTTATTAAATTTGTACCCTTCCTGCAGTGGCATACCGTTTAGCCACCATTTAGGGTTGTGCCCGAAGTGAGCTTGGTTTGCACCGCTGTAGAAGTACCCAATTGTAGCCCTGATGTTTTCGAACCTTTCACCAACTTTAAAGGTATCTGCGGGGGTACCGGAAAACCCTTTGCTTGAAACGATTTCGTATTTGCCTGTTAGTGAATTGAACACACAAGGCGAGTTCGCCGCCAGCGCCGTTGTCGGCAGCAGGGTAAGCGCCATGCATAGAATGAGCAGTATGCCCATAAATTGCTTTTTCATATTTTTCCTCCTTTTTGGCTGGACGAAATAACATTAATTCTCCACGTTCAATCTATCAGAAATCTCTCTACAAAACCGTCCGCTGCATGAAACATTGTTTTTTCTGCATGAATCATGTTTTTTTCTGCACGAATCCTGTTATTCTGCATGAATCATTGTTTCCGTTATTTCGATTTTATGGTAAACTTATCATGGAAATTAGAGGAACGGAGGAATGCTTATGCTGCAGATCGCAATCTGCGATGACAATATAGATGAATTATCCAATATGGTACAGCTCATTAACCAATACCGAGCATCCAGACATCTAAACTGGGACTATGCTGTTTTTCCAAACGGGTTTGACTTGGTTTCCGTACTAGAAAAAGGAAATCGGTTTGATATTTATTGCCTCGATATCATTATGCCGGGCTTTTCGGGTATTGATGTTGCTAAGGAAATTCGCACTTTTGATAAAACCGCTCCGATTTTGTTCTTTACCTCATCACCCGAGTTTGCTTTGGATAGCTATTCGGTGAAAGCGATTAACTATGTACTAAAGCCTCTCACCAAAGAGAAATTCTTCATCACCTTTGATGAGGTTTTGGAGCAGTTAAAAATTGAAAGGGATGAGGATGCCATAATTGTAAAAAGTAATGAGGGAATTCGGAAAATAATGATTCCTAACTTGGTTTTTGCCGAGGTGATTGGCCGAAATGTCCTATATCATCTGCTGTCCGGTAAGGTAATCGAATGCGCAGAATCCTTTTCCTCTGTCTGTGATTCTCTTCTGAAATATAAATGCTTTATCAAAACCCACCGCTCTTATATTGTAAATATGCAATATGTGGATACCATTGATAATCACAAGGTTACCCTACAAACCCTTTCATCCGTTCCTGTGGCACAGGGTAAAGCGAGGGTGATTAAAGAACAATATTTGAATTATCAAATGGAGGAGGAGTAAGCGCATGAATCAGCTCAATATACAGGTGTTCAAGAGCACCTCATCCCCGAATTACTTATGCTTGTACCATTATAAGGAGGGACAAAAAAATGATAGCGATTGTCATTGAATTCTCTCGTTACTGGTTTGCTCTATTATTTGGCATGGTTGTTGCAGTCAGTTTCGCCGGAATGGCGCGTACATGGAAAAATTATTTGGCTGCCGGGTGCTTTACCGTTGTGATATTTATTATTCAGGTTCTATGCTTGTTTCGTTGGGGAATGGACACGACGTGGAAAATATACCCACTGCTCGCTCATGTACCGATCACTGCTTTTATCATCTTATATTTAAAGCGCTCGTGGTTGATATCGGTAACAAGTATGTTCACTATTTTTCTCTGCTGTCAGCCGCCCCGTTGGATTGGCAGTGTGGCAGGTGCTATATTTGACAGTGTGACCATGAACCACTTGGGTTATATTATATCGTTATTTCTGATGTACTATATCCTAGAGAAATATGTAACTGATTCTGTTCGGCATCTGATGGAACGCTCCGTCAAATCCTGCCTGCTATTTGGTGCCATGCCGGCTTTTTACTATCTCTTCGACCATGCTACCACAGTATATACCGATTTTTTATACAGTGGATCTCGTACCGCTGTACAATTCATGCCCTTTGCGACATCGGCCTTCTATTTTGTGTTTGTCCTCTTTTACTATTCCGAAACGCAAAAACAGGCACAAATCCAACGAGAGCGGGATATGCTGGACACTCAGTTTAGGCAGGCGCAAAAGGAATTTGATTCTCTACGGCAGATGCAGCAGAATGCTGCAGTCTATCGCCACGACATGCGCCACCATTTCGCACTATTACAGGGTCTTGCTTCCAAGAATTACATCGAGGAAATCAAGGAATACCTACAGACCGCTCAATCCGATATGGACGCCATCACCCCCGCACGCTATTGTGAAAACGAAACCGTCAATCTGATTCTGTCCGCCTTCGTCACCAAAGCAAAGCAGTCCCAAATTAATATGGCTGTGGATGCAAAGCTACCTGATTTGCTTACCTTTAGCGACACCGAGCTTTGTTCCCTCTTGTCAAATGCTTTGGAAAACGCCATATATGCCTGTAAGAACATAGCCGACAGCAAGGATCGTTTGATCAAGCTGCGTATCTATTCCAGGAATCATAAATTGTGCATTGATATCCGTAATACATACCAGACCGAACCGGCATTCCACCTGGGCCTTCCGGTAACAAAGGAACAGGGACATGGTTTTGGCACAAAAAGCATGATACATATTGTGGAAAAGCATGGAGGTATATACCAGTTTTCCGTCAAGGATGGATTTTTTATCTTTCAAGCCACCGCATAAAAGAGATCTATTGCAGACAGTAAATGCAAAGCTGCATACACTTGTCTATTTAATCAAACAAGGGTCTCGGAAGCTGTCAAAAGCATCCGAAACCCTTGTTTTTATATAGTCTTACATTGTCATGAGATAAAATCTCTTAATTATTCTAGCTCAAGCCCACCTGTGTATAGCTGGTAGTATCTACCCTTTTGCTTCACCAAGGCCTCATGATCACCACGCTCAATAATTCTTCCCTGCTCCAATACCATAATCACATCGGAATTCTGTATCGTCGATAACCGATGGGCAATTACAAATACGGTTCTTCCCTCCATAAGCTTATCCATTCCCTCCTGCACCAGCTTCTCTGTTCTGGTATCAATGCTGGAGGTCGCCTCGTCAAGGATTAATACCGGTGGATCTGCGATGGCAGCCCTGGCTATCGCAATCAACTGTCGTTGTCCCTGCGATAGATTTGCTCCGTCTCCGGTGAGCATTGTATCATACCCATGTGGTAGATGCTTAATAAATTGATCCGCATTGGCCAGCCTTGCTGCTGCAAAAACCTCCTCATCGGTGGCATTTAACTTCCCGTAACGGATATTATCCGCTACAGTACCTGTAAATAAATGAATATCCTGAAGAACAATACCTAAGCTTCGTCTTAAATCATCCTTTTTAATCTTATTGATATTAATGCCATCGTATCGTATCTTACCATCCTGAATATCATAAAAGCGGTTAATTAGATTTGTTATAGTAGTTTTTCCTGCACCGGTGGCTCCGACGAAGGCTACCTTTTCTCCAGGTCTTGCATAAACCTGAACATCATGAAGTACAATCTTTTCATCATTGTAACCAAAGTCAACCTGATCAAATATCACATCGCCCAGAAGTCTGGTATAAGTAATACTTCCATCAGAATGAGGATGCTTCCAAGCCCAGATACCGGTTCTTTCCTGTACCTCGATCAGGTTCCCACTCTCGTCCTCCCTGGCATTCACTAAGGTTACATAACCCTCGTCGTATTCCGGCTCCGTATCCAATAATTGAAATACTCGCTCCGCACCGGCCAGTGCCATTACAATTGAATTAAACTGCTGGGATATCTGGGTAACCGGTTGATTGAACATTCTTGTTAATTGTAAGAAGGCTGCCAGTCCACCTATGGTAAATCCGTTGACTCCAAGGATAGCTAATACCGCACCTAACATTGCAGTAACTACATAGTTTATATAACCGATGTTGCCCATGATGGGCATCATTATGTTGGCATATTTATTGGCATTATTCGCACTCTCAAATAATTCCTCGTTTAACCGATTAAACCTCTCCGATGCTTCCTTTTCATAACAGAAAACCTTAACTACTTTCTGCCCTTCCATCATCTCTTCGATATATCCGTTTAAAGCGCCGAGGGATTTTTGCTGTTTTCTAAAATTAATCGCACTCATACCGCCGATTTTCTTCGCAATGACAAACATCACAACTACCATTAGTAATGCAGTAAGCGTCAGAGGAATACTTAGTACAATCATCGAAATCAGTACCGATCCTATGGTAATAATTGAGGACAATAATTGGGGAATACTTTGGGAAATCATTTGCCTCAGTGTATCAACATCATTGGTATACAAGCTCATAATCTCTCCATGCGGATTAGTATCAAAGAACCTGATCGGTAATTGTTCCATATGTGCAAACATATCATCTCGAAGGCTTTTTAAGGTTCCTTGTGTGATATAGATCATGATACGATTATATAAAAAGGTGGAGAATACGCCCACTAGATAGATCAGGGCCATAACAAGGATTGCATTTCGCAAGGGTCCGTAATTAACCTCCTCTTGATTAAGAAAGGGAACAATATAATCATCAATTACATTCTTAATAAAAAGGGTACCGGCCACATTAGCAAGAGAGCTGAGCAATATAAAGCAAACAACACCGACGCCCTTACTCTTATTTCCCTTCAGTACATAAAGCAAAAGTCGCCTTAGTACCTGAATATTCTCCTTATTCAATTTTTTCTTCGGCATTCTATTCATACTTCTGTCTTGGTCTTTTTTATT
>JAEYXC010000102.1 GCA_023428655.1 Bacillota bacterium
GGTTCCCCACCCATATGATACAGGACTCTTCCACTGGCATAATCTTCAAAATTATCATTTTTGGTAAACTTATATTCCATGATTATAATCTCTACCTTTTATAATTATTCTTTATATTTATGAAGAAAGAACAGAGATTTTATTAAAATCTCTGTTCTCCAATGATTCGTTGAAGCTCTAGTATCTCTGCCTTTGTCAGATCCTGATTCTTTAGGTATTCTGTAAGGAAGGTACTTAATGACCCATTGTATAATTTGTTCAATAACACTTTTGTTTCGATTGTCTGTACCGTACGTTTTGATATGGCAGCTCTACATAAGAACCCTGGATCCTCTCGCTTCACAGCGCCTTTATCAATCAAACGATTAATTACTGTATAGGTGGTATTTTTCTCCCAACCGATATATTCCTTGATAATCTTGGATATATCCTTTGCTGCTAAGGACTTATTAGACCATAACAGCTCCATAATATTAAGTTCTCCTTCGTGTAGACGTATCTCTGGCAAAGACGACATAATATCCAGCACCCCTTTTAGCTATAATTCTATTATTCTACTTTAGTAGAAATTAAAATACAGCATATGCTTCTCCATTCATCTGCTGCATTTTATAGTCTCATTAATAACTCATTGCACAACCAATAATTTACACATCTATATAATTAACTAAACATAGAAATATTCTGTATTGACGTATTTTCAACGACTTACTACTGTAGAACGAATTTGCTATCGTTAAGGATGTTGAAAACTACACACGTAGACCGCGACTTGTATAACTATACTATAATAATAGAATCTGTTTGTCAACTATTTTCTTAATAATTTCGTAAATAAATAGTTAAATTATTACATTACAAGCAGAAAACAGCATAATAGGGAACATACTTTATTTCATTGGAGAACTCAAAATTCTTGGCAGAGATCTTAATCGCATAAGGAAACTCAAGCTTTTGTTTTAACACACTGATACTCTTCGATCTAGTATTTTCGCCAAGGAATAATTCGATGGGAATTAATTTGAGGTTCTTCGAAATAATAAAGTCAATCTTAGCCATGGATTCACTTTCCCAGAAGGCAAAGGGATAATTTTTAGCCTGAAGGGATTGGGCAACATAATTCTCCAATAAAGAGCGTTGATAGGCCTTAATCCCATTTAAGCCCTCTTCCTCCTTTATTTTAGAATAAAGTAATCCGGTATCAGGTAGATATAGCTTAAAGCTTGAATTATCCTCCTCACAGGAATTATTCAACATAAATAAATGGGAGGGATGCTCTAATTGATCGGAGTTGATCTTATTACAACGTATCACATAATTTTGCTCTACCAGCTTCTTGATTGCATCCCGGTACATGGCGTGGGTAGTACCCTTACGAATAATTCTATATTGAAATTTCTTATTATCCTTCGTTAATTGGAAGACAAGACTATCCAGTACCTGATTCATCTTAAGGGCATCACGATCCAAATTGTCGCGGAAGATAAAATCATGATAGGAGCCGATGATAAAGCTATGCTGTTCGGATACATTCACTGTATCAGATAGATTGAGATACTCGTTAATGATACCGGGCATTCCACCGATCTGAAGATAAAGCTGATGCAAGGCAAGCAGCTCTTTATGTACGATATCCGGGATCTTCGTTGAGGTATTAAAATGGTTCAGGATTGCTTCGATATACCAATCATTACCCGTGGCTCTTAAAAACTCATCAAATTCCAAAGGATGTATACAAATCCGTTGGAAATCCTTATCATATTCAGGTGCTAAGGGATGGCTGGTTATGGTCAGAACATAATCAAAGACCCCTGCCAGTCGCTTTTCCATGATGGAATGGAGCGCTTCCTTGCAGAAGCTGATCTCATCCAATATTAAGATACGGGTGCTGGAGGGTTGATCCTCAGGAATATTAAAATGCATTTTCAGCTGATTTGTAAGCACAGCGGAATCAGAGCTTTGAAATAGTCCGGACTGCAAAGGTTCACGCTCAAAATTGATATAATAGGATTTTTCAAAAAATGACTTGGCAAAATCATATGCAAGATAGGTTTTGCCCACCCCTTTTGCACCGGTGAGTAATATAGGAGTATCCTGTGTGTCTGATTTCCAATTTATTAATTCATCAATGACTTTTCTCTTCAATGAAAGCTACCCCTTATTTCTTAATTTCTTTAATAAAGCTGTAAAGTAATCCGGAAGTGGAGCTGTGAATTCAACATACTCCTTGGAGGTCGGATGAATAAAGCCTAATACTCCTGCATGCAAGGCCTGCCCCTCCAGATGAAAGGGGTCCTTACTTGGACCATAGACGGTATCACCGAGAAGTGGATGACGAATACTAGCCATATGAACTCGGATTTGGTGAGTGCGACCGGTTTCCAAGGAACACTCAACATGTGCATAGTGCTTGGACAGATTCTCCAAAACGCGATAATTTGTTGCTGCTGTTTTGCCGTTTTTATAATTAATGGCCATCTTTTTACGATCCTTCGGATCTCTTCCGATGGGGCCCTCCACTCTTCCACTATCCGATTGAAAGATGTTGTAAACGATCGCCTGATATTTTCGATTAATGGAATGCTCCTTTAATTGGTCTGCTATAAACTGATGCGCTTTATCGTTCTTACAGGCAACCAGAACACCCGTGGTATCACGGTCAATGCGATGAACAATTCCGGGGCGCAAAACACCATTGATGCCGGATAATTCCGAATGACAATGATATAGCAACGCATTCACTAAGGTTCCGGAGGCATGTCCGGCGGCGGGATGAACAACTAGTCCCTTCTGCTTATTTATGATAATGATATCCTTATCCTCATATATGATATCAATGGGAAGGTCCTCAGGAACGATTTCAGCCTCCATAGGCTCGGGAAGGATAATTTGTACTGTCTGCCCGGTTTTGACCTTAAAATTGGCTTTAACGGGCTTCTCCTCAAGAATAATTCGGTTCTCCTCGATTAGCTTCTGGATATAGCTGCGAGTCAGATCGTTTTGGATCGTTGCAAGATATTTATCGATACGAAGGCCATGATACTCTTCCTCAACGATATACACCAGTGCTTGGTCCGTTTCCGACAGCTCTAATACTTCATCCTCCATTAAATAAATCCTTTCTGGTTTACATAATAATGTTATATATACCTACAAATCGAAATGAAATGACTACACTATTTTTCTTCGTTGTTATCTTGCTCCGAAGCCTCTTCCTGCTTTTTGATGGACTTTTTTTGAAATGGAAACAATCGATCCAGGAATTCAAAATCCGTATCCTTATAATAGAATAAGGCCAAAAGGAACAAAACGATGCAGGAAACAGTCAGATAACTGTCAGCTATATTAAATAACGGGAAATTAATCAATTCAAAATAAATAAAGTCAACCACATATCCTAGGAAAACTCGATCAATCAGGTTTCCGACTGCTCCGGCAATAATAAACACGGTAATCAGCTTCATGGGATTAAATTTCTTATCCGC
>JAEYXC010000127.1 GCA_023428655.1 Bacillota bacterium
TAACAAAAGGAATTAAATATTCTGAATCAGAGCATTTTGGAAGAAACATCTATCGTTATTTGCGCTTCAATTATCCGACCTATGTTTTTGATTCGATCAATTTTGAAATTGATGATAGTGGAACCCCTTACTGGATCTGCCCTGTGAAGGATTTTACCATTGGATTGTTCGGTGGACAGACCATAGGCAGAGCAGTCATCGTCAATGCAATTACCGGTGAGCTGGCGGATTATGCCCTGGAGGAGGTTCCTACCTGGGTAGATAAGGTATTCTCTGCAGATCTCTTGGTTTCTTTATATAACTATTATGGAACCCTACGTCATGGCTATTGGAATTCGGTCTTCGGTCAGAAGGATGCACTTCAGACTACCGAGGGCTACAACTACATCGCTATGGAGGATGATGTATGGGTGTATACCGGCGTAACCAGTGTGGGTGCCGATGAATCCAATGTTGGCTTTGTGCTGATGAACCAACGGACCTCCGAGACGAGATATTACTCCATAGCCGGTGCAGAGGAGTATTCTGCCATGGCATCTGCGGAAGGACAGGTACAGCATCTGGGTTATACGGCAACCTTCCCCCTGCTTCTGAATATCGGTGGGGAGCCCACCTTCTTCATAGCACTAAAGGATGCCGCCGGACTGGTGAAGAAGTATGCCATGGTTAACATTGCACAGTATCAGGTGGTTGCAATCGGCGATACGGTGAATGATTGCGAGAAGACTTATCTGGAATTAATGAAATCCAGTGGCATCAGTGTGGCCGATACAACAAAGCTACCGAAGGCTACGGGAATTATTACAAAGATCTCGGATTGTGTGATCGACGGTAATACCCATTATCTCATTCTGTTAAATAACAGCGATCAGATATTTGATGTGGAGGTCAGTGAGTATATCAATATCATCAAGTATGATATCGGTGATACCATCACCTTCTCCTATACCACAGGTGCCGCTTTTAATACGGTTCTTGGGATTGAGTAAATAAAAGTTACTCCCTTTCGTTTGTAGGTTAAGATATGTACCCATTTACTGAACAATATCAGTAAAGGAGGTACATATCTTAACCTCAAGGGGTAATTTGTTCTGGTCAAATACTCTGTAATTTAAAGGGAGGTACTTATTGAAACGGAAGGGGAATGAGCTCAAAAGCCAAAGGATCTGGGCAGTTAATAAGATATTCTCAGTTTTAATTTTATTAGGAACGATCGTCTTAACATTACTTATCTATGGGGATACCTATCACTTGACGGAGGAGCCGGATGTACTATCAATGGCAATCAGCGATTATACGCCCAACCAGAGGATAAAAGCTGAGATAGAATTAACCTATAAGGAAGATGACTGGATGTATATTATCTTCTCGGATAATCAGTATGGGGACTGCTTTATGGGTTTGGCTCTGTTAAAACGAGGTTGGAATGGAAGGTATGTAATCCGAAGTACACAATATGGCTCAGGCCCTGTGGTAAGAATGGATATGATGCCGAAGGATAAAAACCAAGTAATAATATATGGGTTAATTCAGGATGGCCGTGCGGTCCGATATGAATATGCAAAATCCGTACAAGATACTTTTTATGAAGTAATGTATCAGGGGAATATCAACCAAGGTGTATTTTTCCATGTTCAAGAGAACAAAGGGAATTGGATAACCTCCTTTCAATTATTTGATGTAGAAGGAAAGGATATTACAGAGAGTTACCTGTTCCGTCAACGAAGAGATGCCCCGAGTGGTTCTGCAGCAACAGCGGAGTTGTTCATGGTATATGTACAATGTATTGTTATACTTTTGGTAGGAAGTGGGCTGGCTTTTGCCAGTAAAAGGTTGTTCAAAAGTAAGTAAAAATTTATGAATATGAATGATCGGGTACCTTTACTGGAGTAGTTAAGGTGCCTTTTTAATGCATGCTTCATAAAAAGGTTGCAAAGCTTTGAATATGGATTACCTTAAGAATCGTTAGAGTGGTTGAAACAGTGAAAACTTTACTATAGAATGAAAGAAATAAATAATGGTGTACAATAATTAAGATAGAGGTGATTACATTGAGAATATTATTGGTGGAGGATGATCATACCATCGCACTGGGGTTGGAATATGCACTAGTTCAGGAGGGCTATAGCGTACTTAAATGTCAGGACGTAGCAGCGGGAATGAAAGCCTTGAGGGAACAAAAGCTTGATCTATGCTTATTCGATCTGACACTGCCGGATGGAAGCGGATATGAGCTGTGTAAGCTGGCCAGGGAGCAGTTGGATATCCCTGTGATTATACTAACAGCCTGTGATGATGAGGTGAATGTAGTAATGGGTTTGGAGCTGGGGGCAGATGATTATATAACGAAGCCCTTTCGTGTCAGAGAGCTTCAGGCAAGAATAAAGACGGTGCTGCGAAGATACCAAAAGGATAATCATTCAAAGCATATGATTGAACTGGATTCGATACGGATTAATACAATGGATGCAAAGGTATATAAGCAAGATCAGGAGATTGTTCTGACTGCGTTGGAATACAGGCTCCTTTTGACCTTTGCGAATAATGAAGGGCAGGTGCTCTCAAGGAATCAATTGCTAGAGGGGATTTGGGACGTGGATGGTGCCTTTGTTAATGACAATACCTTAACGGTTTATATTAAGCGTCTGAGAGACAAGCTGGAGGATGATCCCCAGAATCCAAGGATTATTAAGACGGTAAGAGGTCTCGGTTATAAAGTATAGGTGCAAAATAGGCTGATCGCAGCAGAGACTGCTTCACCTTGATTAGGAGGATATTATGCTTAGGGACAGAGCATATCGCCATATGCTGATTTTATTATTCGGCTTTACATTATTGGGTGGAGGAATAGGCTTTCTGATAGATCCTATGCTTGGAGTGGGAATTGGAATTTCCTCTTCGCTGCTAACCCTTATCTCCCTGTGGATCACGAGAAGACGTTATGCGGATATCAAGGAGCTTAGTGGGTATCTGCGTCGCATTTATAGCGGTGATTATAGCCTGGACATCAGGGACAACGTAGAGGGAGAGCTTAGTATTCTAAAGAATGAGATCTATAAAATGACTCTGATTCTATCCAAGCAGGCAGAGCAGCTTCAGAACGAGAAGGAACAGCTGGCCAATGCTATCTCCGATATTTCGCACCAGTTGAAAACACCGCTGACCTCCATGACCGTATTGGCCGATGTCTTAAGCAGTGAGAGGCTGGAGCCGGAGAAGCGGAGAGAGTTTACAAGGACCCTGGACACCCAGCTGGAACGGATGGAATGGCTGTTAACTTCCTTGCTAAAGCTGTCAAAGATTGATGCAGGAACGATAAAATTCAAGAAGGAGCAGGTTAGGGCAGCTGACTTAATTGATCATGCAATGAAGCCCTTACTCATTCCAATGGAATTAAAGGACCAGAAGCTTATCCTTGAAGATGCAGGCAACGTGAGCTTTATGGGGGATCAAAAGTGGACGACGGAAGCACTGATTAACATACTGAAGAATTGTATCGAACATACACCCTCGGGGGGAAGGATTACAATACAAACGGAGGAAAATCCCATCTATACCGGAATTATAATTACCGATACCGGCAAAGGAATTGATAAGGAGGAGCTGCCTTACATCTTCAAACGCTTCTACAAGGGGAAGAATGCCAGTGAAGAGAGTGTGGGGATCGGTCTTGCCATGGCAAAAAGTATTATCGAAAACCAGAAGGGTGATATTAGAGCAACCAGTCAACCCACTCAGGGAACCCGGTTTGAAATCAAATTCTATAAGCAAATAACCTAAAGAATTGAAAACGTTTTTCAAAGGATCATCTCTCTACACTTCATTCAATGTGACGAAATTGTAATATTAGAGTCACCGGATTGTAATATCGTTGGGATAGACTTAGCTTATAAAATAAAATGAACCGGTCAAGGAGCAGCAAGAAAAATGGTCGGGACAATCTGGAGGTTATAATGGAAATATTAAGAGTCGAACATTTATCCAAACAATATGGTACCGGTGAGACAGCAGTAAAAGCACTGGATGATGTAAGCTTTAGTGTCAGGAAGGGAGAGTTTGTTGCTATCATCGGTCCTTCCGGATCCGGGAAATCAACACTTCTTCATATGCTGGGTGGTGTGGATCGACCGACCGGTGGTAAAGTAATCGTGGATAATACGGACATCTATCAATTAAATGAGACACAGCTGGCTATTTTTCGGCGCAGACAGATTGGATTGGTTTATCAGTTCTACAATCTGATTCCGGTGCTTAATGTTGAGGAAAATATTACGCTTCCCCTTCTGCTGGATCAGCAAAGGGTGGATGATAAGCAGTTGAATAAGATTATGAAGGCTCTTGATCTTGAGAATCGGTTGGGGCATCTGCCGAATCAACTGTCCGGAGGCCAACAGCAAAGAGTATCCATTGGCCGTGCCTTGATTAATAATCCGGCAATTATGCTGGCGGATGAGCCTACCGGTAATCTGGATAGTAAGAATAGCAGTGAGATCATTGAGCTTTTAAAGCTGTTCAATCGAACCTATCAACAGACCTTATTAATCATTACTCATGATGAAAGGATTGCGTTACAGGCGGATCGAATTATTGCTATTGAGGATGGACGAATCATCAAAAACGAGGTGACGCGTCCATGAATATTGTAAATAAATTAACCCTACGTCAATTGATGTTGAATAAGAAACGAACACTGGTGACGATGATTGGCACCATTATCTCTGCGGCGATGATTACAGCCGTGGCTACCCTAGGGTTATCCTTTATGGATATTATGATAAGAGAGGAAATCCATGTGAGTGGGGAGTGGCATGCCAGATATCTTGACGTAAACAAAGAACAGCTTAAGGAAATAAAGTCGGATACCAGGATAAAAAAAGCCATGCTCGGCAGAGATTTGGGATATTCCTATCTCGTAGGCAGTGATAATGCAAATAAACCCTATTTGTATATCAAAGAATATGATAAAGACAGCTTTGAACATTTTCCCATTGAGCTATTGGAGGGAAGGTTACCTGAGAGTCCGAAGGAGCTGGTAATATCCGAGGCAATTCGAACCAATGCCAGGGTAAATTATAATATTGGGGATACTCTCAGTCTTTCGATTGGCGAAAGAACAGCCCTTGGAGAGACCGTAGGAGAGAATTTAGGACAAAATTACGGGCTTCTATGGAATGAGGATCAAGTTGCAGAGTATTTGACAGAGAATTTGAGGAAGGAATATACCATAGTGGGTATCATTCAGAGGCCGGATTGGGAATACACCTGGGCTCCCGGTTATACGGTAATATCCTATCTCGACGAAAACACGGTAGTTAAGACGGAGCAATTTGATGTATCAGTCCTCTTTGAGAAGGTCAATAATAAGCTCTTTGATCATGCAAAAGAGATTCTGCCGGAAAATGCAATCGAATTTAATAACAGCTTGCTTCGGTATATGGGAGTATATGCAGATAATTCCGTCCGAAATATGATATTTACCTTATCGGCGATCATTATGATCATTATCGTGATTGGATCGGTGGCTCTGATTTATAATGCCTTTGCAATCTCCGTAGCGGAACGCTCCAGATATTTAGGGATGCTGGCAAGTGTCGGAGCTACTAAGCGTCAGAAGCGAAATTCCGTATTTTTCGAAGGAGCAGTCATCGGATGCGTTAGTATACCCCTTGGAATCGCTTCCGGTTATCTCGGCTTAGGAATAACCTATCTATTTATCAATCCGATAATCGAAGGGGCATTAGGAGTTAGTGACGGTTTTTCTCTGAAGCTATACCCATCCTCTCTACTTGCCTCGTTGGTGGTGTCTTCCCTGACAATATTAATATCAACCTATATACCGGCAAGGAAGGCATCCAATATCTCTGCAATCGATGCCATCCGTCAATCCGCTGAAATCAAAATTAAGAAAAGACAGATTAAAACCTCCAGACTTACCCGCTTATTGTTTGGAATCGAAGGGGATCTTGGTCTTAAGAACCTAAAGCGGAATCGGGGAAGATATCAGGCTACGATCTTCTCTCTTGTGATCAGTATGATGTTGTTTTTAGTAGTTACCCAGTTCACAGCCATGCTTCGACAATCCTATTCCATGACTCAAGATGGTTTTAATTTT
>JAEYXC010000202.1 GCA_023428655.1 Bacillota bacterium
ATGATCGCACAGGGAGATTTTCTAAAGCTCCTACATGCACCCTCGAAGGATCGCAAGGAGATTTTTACGAAGATATTCAATACGAGAATTTATTGGAGAATTGAGGAGGAGCTGAAGAATCGTTCAAAGCTGATATATGGTAAGCTGGAGGATAATCGGAAGGATATTCTTCGTGAGATGGAGAGTATTCGTTGCATCGAGGATAGCACACTGAAAGAGCAATGGGACGGGACTCCGCATTTTCTGGAAAGTGACCCTGAGCGTCTGCTTGAGCTGATTCGCCTGATTATTAATGAGGCGAAGGGAAAGGAAGCAGAGATATTAGGAAGGGTAAGAGAGGTCCGAAGTGAAACAAGCAGGGTGGTGCTGGAGCTGCAGCAGGCTGAGGGAATGAACCGTCTATTAGCAGAGTTGGAGAAAGGGCGTAGTCTTCAAACACAGCTGAAGCTTAGAGTGGACGAGATGAATTCAGCGCGGGTTAAGCTTGAGTTTGCCAAGAAAGCCCTAATCGTCAAAGCAAAAGAGAAGGTGTTTTATGATAAGCAGAAGGAATATAATGCCTGTCTTCTTCGAATAGAGGGGCTTAAGGAATGGATCGGGCAATATGAGCCCATCCTTGCCAAGCTGCTTCAGGAGAGGGAGGAAGCAGAGCAGGCTTATAAGAATAAAAGTCCGGAGCTGGGGACAAGGATTAGTAAAATCAATGAGTTCCTGCCAAAATTCATGGAATATGAAAAAAAGTGCAGGGAGCTTGAAGTGTTGTCAATGAGTCGGGACGCAGCGCAGAAGGGACTGGAGGAGGTGTTGACCGAGCTTCGTAAATCCACTGAACTGCAGAGATCTCTTCAGGAAGAGCAACAGGCTTTGAGGCCCGTTGCGGAGGAGCTTACAATCCTTTTACCCTCGGTTGAGAAGTGGACACAGCGTAGATCGGACCTTGAGAAGCTTTTGATTGATATCCGAGAGCTTGGAAGGTTAAGGCTTGAATATCTTCAGAAGGAGCTGGAGTTGAAGGCAGCGCAGGAGAAGGTGGAGGGGAGAACGAAGGATTATGAGCGGTGCTATCGTCAGTTTATTGAGGAACAAGCAGTAATACTGGCTCATGAACTTAAGGATGGCTGCCCCTGTCCTGTCTGCGGTTCCACGTCACATCCATTGAAAGCAGAGTTCTCTAGTGCTAAGATAAGTCAACAGACCCTGGAGGCGAGCAAGCAAGAGAAGGAAGTGGCGGATGAGGAGCTGCTAAGGATAAGGGAGGCACTTCATAGGGAGCAACAAAGCTATGAAAGTAAGAAGACCTTGGTTGAGCATGAAGGTAGGAGGATAATCTCACCGGACTTTGAGGCAGAGGCAACATCACAAGATGATATTAATACGAATATTCAAAATTGTATTACCGCCCTGAATGAGGAGACGGCGAAGAAGGAGAGGGCGATTGCTGCAAAAGATAAAATTAAGCATAACGACGAGGTTATACAAAGAGTGCAAGGGGAGCTAAGCGATTATACAGAGAGAAAGGAGAATGCAGAGCGTAAGCTTAAGGAGATAGAGATAAATTTTGCTGCTTTACAGAAGGAACAAAATCTATTGAAAAGCGATCTTAGCTATGAAAGTCAAGCAGCTGCACAGGAGGAGCTATCCGCCGCCAAAGAGCAGTTGGCTGCTTTAGAGACATCAAGGGAAGCTACCGCACAGAAATACCAGGGAATATTGGAGGAAATGATTACAGCAAAGGGTAAGCTAAAATCGGAGGAGGATAACCTGTCAAGATTACAGCTTGAGAAGGATAGTTTCTGGGAGGACTTTGATCAGGAACTGCGTCTCCAGGGCTTCGCTCATGTAGAGGGATATCATGCTTCCTCATTATCAGCGGATTCTATGGAGGAGCTTGAGTTAGTATTACAGGAATATCATCGCGCTGTAATTGAAAATGAGAATAGTATAAAGCATTTTGAGGAGCAGACAAAAGGAAAAGAGAAGGTGGATACCTCGATACTGGAGGCAAAAAAGACCAAGTTAACTGAGATGACTGCGGAGCTGGAGGAAAAGAATATGCAGGTTTACAGTATTCGCTCCGGTAATGAACTCATTCTGGAAAATGTTCTTAAGCTCTTTGAATTGCGACGAAGGATAAGGGAGGAGTACACCATCTTAAATCGACTGGAGGCGACCGCCAATGGTAAGGTAGGTCCCAAACGGTTAAACTTCCAGACCTACATACAGAGAAGATATTTTAATTCCATTCTGAAGGAAGCAAATAAGAGACTATATACGATGTCCAATGGCCAATTCATTCTCAAATGCAGGGAGATGGAGGAGCTGGCCAATCAGGGAGAGGTAGGCTTGGATCTTGATGTTTATAGTATGGTCAATGACCAGATTCGGGATGTAAAGACCTTATCCGGTGGAGAATCCTTTATGGCTGCATTAGCCATGGCACTGGGAATGGCGGATATTATCCAGAATACAGCCGGAAGCATTCATATTGATACGATGTTCATCGATGAAGGCTTTGGCTCCTTAAGTGATGAGACCAGAATGCAGGCAATTCAGGTTCTGAATAAATTATCCGAAGGAAAGCGGCTGGTTGGTATCATATCCCATGTCTCGGAATTGAAAGCAATGATTGGTACAAAGCTGCTAGTCTCAAAGACGGACAAGGGTAGTAAGGTGCGTTGGGATTTTGGTGATTAAAAGAAGATCACTTTATAAAGATAGCAGAAGGGAGGGCAGTAGCCCTCCCTTTTCTTATCCTATGCCTCTAGAAGATATCTAAGACAATGTGTATATTTGAACGACAATATTTCTTAATCCAGTGCATCAGCCATCATGGCTCTAAATTTCTCCATATCCAGCTCTTCCCGAAGGGTTATCTTAATCTCACCGATATCCACACCACCCTGTGCAAAGTATAGCTTTAGATAGCAACTGGGATGAAACATCATACCTAAATCCCTCCTCTCTTCGATCCATTCCCCATTCGTTCCATTGATGGTAATGGTAGAATGTACCTTACCGTTAAGGAAAATGGTGATGGGGATCTGTGCCAGATCTCCGGAATAGGATCTCAGCTTAAAGGTTATGTCATAATAGCCCTTTTTGTTGAAGGTGAGAGCAAATAGATTGGAGGCACCTCTTTCCGTGCTCATACCTGTTATATCCAGACAAAGGTCTTCATTGACTAATTGATACGTTAAGTCAAAATCCAACTTGTCCTCTGCATTGCTATTGTCTTCGGATGCTTTTTCCTCTTCACTTAATTTACCAAGATGACGAAGCATTACCGGGGATTTCATACAAAGATAGCAGATATTTTTTGCATTACGCATAAGCTCCGCTCTGGTTACGATACCACTTTCCAAGCTTTCCTTCAATAAATCATTGTTTGAGTTGTTCTCCGAGCTATCCACCACCATATATAGATCATTCTGCGCTCTAACCATATACTGTGTATTCTTGTTGGAGGCAGTTTCTTCCCCATCTTCATTCATATCGGCCCACCAGTCAGTCATGACAGCGCCCTGGAAGCCCCATTCATTTCGGAGTATCGTGGTAAGCAGTTCATAATTTCCTGCAGCCCAGA
The DNA here is from genome assembly GCA_023428655.1 of Bacillota bacterium. GTDB lineage: Bacteria > Bacillota > Clostridia > Lachnospirales > Lachnospiraceae > Mobilitalea. Next base: position 3,584 of record JAEYXC010000202.1, read on the forward strand.
TGCCGTTGATTGCTCCATAGCTTGTCATAATAGAATAAGCCTTACCTTCCTTTACGGCAATTTCAAAGCCCTTTAAGTATATTTCGCGAAGAGCACGTTCTGAAATCACACTGTCAGTAAGCCGGCGGTGAAACTCCTGATTATTACAAGCCAAATGCTTAATGGTACCGGTCACACCATATTCGTGCATTCCGGCTAAGCAAGCGGCGGCCATCTTACCGGTTAGAATAGGATCCTCTGAGAAATACTCAAAGTTTCGTCCATTCAAAGGATTCCTATGAAGATTCAACCCGGGTCCCAGTAACGTGTCGATATGGTTCCTTCTTAATTCCAAGCCCTCCATAATATATAACTCTTTCACTAATTCTGTATTAAAGGAGCAGGCAAGGCAGGTTCCGTTGGGCATACTGAAGCCATAGGCACCGGAGTCCATTCGAATACCGGAGGGACCATCGGCACAGCATCCTGTGGGGATACCAAAGGCTAATAATCGATCGGTTACTCCACCAAAGGCACCGGCTGTTCCGGGTGTCACCTTGGGCGAGCTCATACCCTCGCCTCTGGAAAGGTGAATCAGGTCATCGTCCGTAAGCTGCGCCAGGAAATCATCCATGGAGACCCGTTGTTCCATCACATCCTCCAGCTTATAGCCCTTGTCGCCGGTATATGGAATAGCCTTAGGACGGCCCTCCTCAATGCGCTTTTGAGGCTTCACGGTACGAAGTGGAGCTGTTTCCTTATGAAGCTCTAATGTACCTTCCTTAGCCCTCACATGAAAACGTTGCAGCTCCAACTGAGGAGAGAGTGCTTCCTCTAATTGCTGTACGAGAATCAATTCAGGAATAGTAACACTGCCTGCCAAAGAGGTGTTTCTGACATCGGTTCCAGTATATATTTCATAGGTTCCCGGTTCTAATACATAACAGGATTTGTGACCGGTTATCCCGCTGTCATCATAAGAAGCGAGACTGCTTAAAGGGATGGTTAATTTTGCCACTTCATAAGCTCTCGGTGTAAGCTCAGCCGTTTTTGTAAAGGCCTTCAATTCTCTGGACGGTTTCCCTAAGAGTCCTTGCGGTGCGGAGGAATAAGCTTGAATAACCTCTTTTCCTTTCACACTTCCGGTATTTGTGATTTTTACTTCACATACAATGCTGCCCAAATCTTCAGATACAAAAGGAGGAGTCGGCGGGCAAAAGGAGATATTATCTATAGCAAAGGTGGTATAGGAGAGACCATATCCAAAGGGATATAAGACCTTGTCCTTTGCTACGGTTTCAAAGTAGCGATAACCTACATAAATATCTTCGGTGTAATAGTTGCGAACTGGATCACCAAAATATGCGGTAGAAGGGTAGTCTTCGATATCCTTGGCAATGGTATCACTCAGCTTGCCACAGGGGGTAACTACACCGGTTAGGACATCTACCACAGCGTTACCACCCTCCTGACCTCCATGCCAGGTATACAGGACAGCACTGGGATTATATTGTTCAACCCACTTCATATCAATAATATTTCCTACATTTAAAACAACGCAGACACGTTGAAATTCCCTGCATACCCGGCTTAGCATGTCCTCTTCCAAATCAGTCAGAAGGTAACTGCCTTTACCGGCATAGTTATCCCTATCCTCACCTGCAGTTCTTCCGATCACTACCAGGGCTACATCGGACATCGCCTCGGCTTTCCTAACAAGCTCATCAGAAAGCGGCATTTCTTCCTGTGACCAGGGTTCACCGGCCCATCCCTCTCCGTGATTAAAGGGATGCTCCTTGGCCCAGCTTTCATAAACAGCCAATAGCTCCTTGTTTATTACTATATTCTCATTTGCCTTCAAGGCATCAAGTATTCCAATCACATATTTTGTATTAACCATTCCTCCGGAGCCGGTACCGCTTTTATAATAATCCAATTGTATTCTGCCGAACACGGAAACGGTTTCTCCTGCTTTAATAGGCAAGGCATGATTATCATTCTTTAAAAGTACTGCGCCTTCTGCTGCAGCCCGCCTTGATAGGCTCGCGTATTGATCCCAATTAATATCATATTTCCCCATGTGTTATCTCCTCTTATGCTTTTGTTATATTGGTAATGAGTATGGTTTCCCATGGAATAATATTGCGTTGTACCATGAAAGTGATACTATCCATTTTGTTTCGTAAATTGGTGCAACGAATTATGAATCAGTATATCATTTGCGCTCGAATTAAGTCAAACCAATTTCGAATTACTTATAAATAGAAAAGGGTAAAGCGAAGGAAGTGGATTAATCAGTAAGAATACGTAGGATTTTACAAAAAATATTATGGATAACATTAATTATCATCACATTATCTCCTTGACATAATTAAGCCTCTATGTTTGTAGGAGGAATCTATTAACCAAAATCACGATACTACATTCTGTGCGTTACAAAAATCATATTATATGAATTATCCTTATAATTAAGAATCCAACCTTGTATTTTACGCAGATAAAACAAAAAAGGGATTGACATGGAGTGCACTCCATGGGGTAACATGATTATATAATGAAAGATAAGGGCTTCACAAATTCCAAATTGTACGAACAACTTGTACAATGGGCAGTAGGTACGGAAACCATTAAGTTTATATAGAATGAACAGGAGGTATTCTTATGGAATATGTAAAATTCGGTAATACGGGTATGGAGGTATCAAAATTATGTGTCGGAGCTATGGGGTTTGGTGATGCTTCAACGGGCTTTCATCAGTGGGTTATTGATGAAGAGAGCTCACGTAAGCTGGTTAAGCTGGCGCTAGAACAGGGAATTAATTTCTTTGATACGGCTAATGTTTATTCCAAAGGCACCAGTGAGATGTATTTAGGTAAGTCATTGAAGGATTATGCTAACCGTGATGAGATTGTACTTGCTACAAAGGTGTGGGGGAAAATGCAGGAAGGTCCAAATGGTGGAGGCTTATCAAGAAAAGCGATATTAAGCGAGATTGATAAGAGTCTACAGAGACTGGGCACGGATTATGTGGATCTATACATCATTCATCGTTGGGATTACAGTACACCGATTGAGGAGACAATGGAAGCTCTCAATGATGTTGTACGTGCGGGAAAAGCCAGATATATCGGTGCTTCCGCAATGTATGCATGGCAATTCCAGAAAGCTCTTTATACGGCAGAGAAGCATGGTTGGACCAGATTTGTCTCGATGCAAAACCACCTGAACCTAATCTACCGGGAGGAAGAAAGAGAAATGCTGCCCCTTTGCCGAGCTGAAAAGATCGCAGTTACACCCTATAGTCCTCTTGCCGGAGGTAAGTTGACCAGAGATTTATCGGAAAAAACCTTCCGCGGTGATACGGATCATGTTATGAAGATGAAGTATGGTAGCACAGAGGAACAGGATCGTACCATCATCTTACGGGTAGCAGAGCTTGCTAATAAGTATAAGGTAAACCGTGCTCAGATTGCCCTTGCTTGGCTTTTGTGTAAGGATGGAGTTACAGCACCGATTATTGGCGTTACGAAGGACCATCACATCACAGATGCGATAAAAGCCTTAGATATCAAGTTATCCCAGGAAGACATTGCTTACCTGGAGGAGACCTATGTTCCCCATAGGGTAGTAGGAGCACAATAATCAGGATGAAAGCTACCATATTAGCAGAGAGTCCGAGTAGGAAGGTTACAGAAGAGAGGTGATATTTTGACCATTGCAGAGGTAAGTAAAACATATAATTTGTCCGCAGATACCTTGCGATATTACGAGAGGATAGGACTATTACCGCCGGTAAATAAGAATAGCAGTGGTAACCGTGATTATACGGAGGAGGACTGCCGTTGGGTTCAGTTTGTCAAATGCATGAGAAGTGCAGGTCTCTCCATCGAAGTTCTGATTGAATATGTTACCTTATTCCAAAAAGGAAGTTCGACGATAACTACAAGAAAAGAATTGCTCCTGGAGCAAAGAAAACAGATTGCAGAGAGGATTGAAGAGCTGCAAAACACCTTATCTTATCTGGACAAAAAAATTGATGGCTATGAAGAACGTATGTTGAAGTACGAGGGCCAGTTAAAGAAGTTCGATAAATAGGATGGAGAAAGAAGTTTATGTAGCATAAATTATAAGCTGTCTCAAGGAGTACCTAGTCCCCCTCATACATTGGTTGGAATACATTCGATTAATCTATTAACCTTAATCGGTCAATAATGTACCGCTTAAGCTAACAGATGATCAGATATTCTTTCGAACAGTGTAGTAAGGGGACTAGGTACTCATCATAATAAGTAGTTGAAGCTTGTAACAGCTTCAATAAAGCTTTCTAATAAATCGAATGACTTTCCTTTGCAGGTTTTACATATGAGTGTTGCGTCATCCTTAGTTACATGGATAGAATGCGTGTTTTCCGTATCTTACCCTTGATGGTTTTTTTATTTAAACTCTGACATACCAGGTTGCCTTTCTGATTGAGTATTTCGACCTGGGTTGCGGTTGGAAGGATGTTAATGATTCCGATGTCGTCGGCAGTAACTCCCTCAATGCTGCAGATCGTAGCTACGATTTCATTGGTTCGAATTTTATCCTTTTTCCCTGCATAGATATGGAGCTTTGTGATGGTTTGATTTAATGCCTCTCCCTTTTTCTTAGTTGGATACAGTGACTGCTGAAGCTGATGCTTGAGTAGCGCCTCTTCCTCCGGGGTAACCTGAAGGGAAGCCGGATTATGTCTTGGGATATCGATACCGGTATACTGGACAATGGCATCCATAGCAGATTCTTCTCGCAGGGTGAAGAAAGTAATGGCAGTCCCCGAAGCATCAAGACGACCACAGCGACCGATTCGGTGAACATAATTTTCCTTTCCTCTGGAGATATCGAAGTTAATGACCATCGATACATTATTGATGTCAATCCCTCTGGCGGCGACATCCGTTGCCACCAGATAACGAAAGGAACCCTCCTTAAAACCATTCATAACCTTGATTCTATCTTTTTGGCGCATAGCACCGTGTAGACCGTAACAGGGATAGTGGTGAAGAAGCAGATATTTGGCGATTGCTTCGACCTTCTCCTGTGTATTAGCAAAAATAATGCAGCTTTCCGGGCGGTATTTGGCAGTAATCCTGCATAGAAGCTCCGGCTTGCCCGGCTCTTCCACACAATAAGAGAGTTGTTCGATTCGTTCGACAGGAATTGCCTCCTCTTCCAGTTGTACTACCTCCGGATCCTTCATATGAGCCTTGGTCAACTCCTGAAGCTCCTCCTGTAAGGTTGCTGAGAATAACATCGTACTTCTCTCTATGGGCAGTAACCGGATGATATCTTCCACCTGCTCCTGGAGTCCGATGTGGAACATCTCGTCCGCCTCATCAATAACCAGCTTAGAGATATCATCAACTACAAGAGTCCCCTTTTGAATCAGATCACGCACACGACCCGGTGTTCCGACGACAATGTGTGTCTTTTGTTTGAGGACCAGCTCTTGAGCTGCAATGGATACTTTTCCGAAGATCGGCAATACCTTAAGCCGTTTTAATCTTCCGATATTACCTAGCTCCTCCGCTACCTGGAGAGCTAGCTCTCTGGTAGGTACAAGAACCAAGGCCTGGGGGTGATTGGGCAGCCATTGAAGCTGTTCGCAGATCGGTATCCCAAAAGCAGCCGTCTTTCCGCTTCCTGTTTGTGATCTTACCCAAAGGTCCTTACCACTCAGGGCAGGTGGGATCACTAATTGCTGTATTATTGTTGGGGTATGATAGCCTAAGAAAGCAAGTGCCTTCGTAAGCTCCGGTTGCAGGTTAAATTGTTCAAAGCCTTTTATACTCATCGGTATCTCCGTTTCAATTAGTTCTGTTTTAAGTTAATAAACTATACTTATCATATCATATATTCTGTATGGATAAAGATAAAACATACGTAATTTTACCAAAATGATAAAAAGGCTGTCCGAGGAGCGATTATTTCCCATTGTAAATCCTACTACTTCAAGGGCTTTTTCCCCTGTCGTCGAAGCAGGTTTGAAGCAGAGTAAAATTATGATTTAGTGAATTAGGTATATTGAAAACTAAGTATTGATAGTTGACAACATTGGAATAAAAAGGTAGAGATTATTTTTTCATGGTGATATAATATAATTATTAATTCGCTGTAGTTATAAAAAGTGACTTATAAACTAAAAATTAATAAAGATATAGTTATTTTGGGGGATTAAAATATGATAAACGATTTTAATGTTTCAAAAGGTGATGTAGACACTGCAATTTACATAATGAAAGAAGTAGCCACTTGGGGACGTTCTATAGGATTAAATGTATGGAAGGATGAACATCTTACAAGGGAAGGACTAATGGTTAATGTTTTTGAAGATGATTTTTATGTAGGAAAAGTCCTGGGAAATAATGCCTGTTGCATGCTATTACAATGGAGCGATACTTTCTTTTGGCCAAATTCAAAGGAAAATGAAGCAGGATATGTGCATAAATTATGTGTAAGAAGAGAATATGCAGGAATGGGATTACCAGGAAAAATGATTGAATTTGCAATAGAGGAATGTAAGAGAAGAAACATTATATATTTAAGGTTAGACACAGGATGGGATAATGAAAAATTGTGTAATCTATATAAGAACTTAGGCTTTGAGATAGTAGATAAATTCTTATTTGATAATGGTGCAGCAATGGCGTTATTTGAAATGAAGATAAAATAATTTATAACGTAACCTTTCTCAATAGCGTATTAATAAGTAAGGTATTCGCCTATCGACTATCCACATAAGGTTGGTAGGTTTTTTGTTGCATTAAACTATAATTTGATTCACCAAGAAAGGAGTAAGCAAGACGGCTAAAAGTCCTATTGATGAATGCCCTAAGTGTGGTAATAAAGAATTTTATGTAAGGAAAAGGATAGAAGGGGTATGTGATTACAATTACAGTATGAACGGTGATGATTTAAACGTACATAATGGTGAAATGTATGAAAACACACATATTAAGATAACAGGGAAATATGCATACTGCAACGATTGTAATAAAAGACTTTTTGAAGTTGCCGAAACGGATATATTAGATTAAGATTTAGTTCATAACTGTACATTGACTACTGTATATTGATAGTTGACCGCATTGGAATAAAAAGGTAGCGATACTCAATTTATTATTGTATAATATTCTGGAAATTCGCTTAAGGTTTAGTAAGGAATACATTTATTAACTTGGTATATAAGGAGAGATATAAGAATGAAGAAGAATTTGTTATTTATTGGTATTATTTTTTTGGGCTTATCAATGATTATTAGTTCCTACATTATTTCAAAATCATTAAGTAAATCGATAAACATGAATGGAAACTTAAATGGCTCACTTACTATGAGTGATATGGATTCTTATAATTTTGAAAGTGATGTTTTACTAGCATTTGATGCAGGTCGTATGCTTGGATACGAATCCAATTCTTTAATTCAAGATATTAATAATGGTAAACTAGAAGGAATACCTTATATTAAATTAAAAGACCATTATATATTCAGTAAGACAGCTTTAGAGGAGTGGGTATATAATGAATCATTAAAATGATCCGCTATCGTTTTTAATAACGCAGTAAACTTTTTTAAAAGCACTAAGTAAAATTGAACCTATCAACTATCAATATAATGTTGGTAGGTTTTTTGTTGCGCTAAACTGTAATTTAATTAAGATTTATTGTAGTAAAGTACATTGAAAACCAAAATTGGTAGTGAATAATATCATTGGAATAAAAAGGTGGAGATAATCTTTTCGTAGTGATAGAATATCATTATAGTTTCACTGTAGATGAAGATTGTGAAGAGAAATTAATTGAAATGCTCTTTTGGGGTGATAGCTGAAAGATGGGGGGAAGAATGGATAAACCGCATGGTATTATTGTGTTTGGTGCAAACGGAAGCGGAAAAACTACGCTGGGGCGTGAGCTAGCACGCATATTGAACTATAGGCATATGGACATAGAGGATTATCACTTTGAAAAATCAGAAATTCCATATACTGTAGAACGTTCACGTGAGGACTGTTTAAATCTTATGCTCGCTGACATTGAAAAATATCGCTCCTTTGTACTTACAGCCGTAACTGGAGATTTTGGCAGCGCAATTCCTCAGTTGTACGAGCTTGCCGTACTTATTTCAGCACCGATTGATTTGCGCTTAAAACGCGTTGAGCACCGTGTTTATGAACAATACGGAGAACGTGTCCTAATAGGGGGAGATATGTACGAGCAGAGTCAAAAGTTTATTAATTTTGTAGCTTCGCGTTCTCTAACATCCATCGAACAGTGGGCACAAACTCTCAAGTGTCCGTTAATCCATATTGATGGTACAAAAGATTGGCGCAGTAACGCGGAACAAATCAAGAAACGTTATTATGAGATAAAGATCACAAGAATAACATAGATTTGGAGGATAAAATGGGGAGCTTTATTAGTAAAATCTGTTCTCATATATATGTAGAGGGAGCGTTGGAAGCGGTTAAGCTATACAAAGAAGCATTTATGCTGGAAGATAGAGGCACACCTTGGCTCGATGACGATGGTGAATTAGTATATCATGAACTTGGACGAAATGGCGAACTTTTTATCAGTATCAGCGAAAATAGTCATTTGTTTACCGAGTTTAAAAAAGAATATCCTGATGGTGTGCGCCCAACGATGTTATATATTGTATATTTTGAAAATGAGGACGATTTGCGCAGGGCATTTGGGCTTTTATACAAAGAGGGGAAGCCATGCACAGGTGTGAAAACTGAGGGGGACATTATTTGTGCTTTCATTGATATATTCGGGGTTTATTGGCACTTTCAGGTTCCGAATGATTGGAATGCATCATTTGTTCCTAGGTAATTGCACAGATATAGTTATGAATTTCGTATCAAATTATGTGGGGTGAGTATATGGGAAAACAAAAAAGATTTATAGGTTACACTCTCATTATAGTGCTTGTCATTATTTTTTTTGTATACATTTATCCTAAAAAGATAGATAGAGAAATCAATGCAATCATGTACCGTTTAGGAGATAGTCATTATTCAGAAAATATCCAGGTGGATATAAACGGATATTTTTCGAAAGGATTATTGAAAGGAGATCGATTTGAGGGAGTTATGACAATAGGAGAGAATAAACTTACGAAGATTAATTTGCGATTTGATAAATTCAATAGAGGGCTTTTGTTCTGTTATGACGAAAACACAGGGGATTATACTTCATATGGTGATATGTACTCAGATCAGATGATGAAGGAATTCACTATATGTATTCTTGAAGAAGATATACAAGGGAAAGGAGGTAAGACTTGGTCTCCCATTGATGGTTTAATGGTTGCTGCGCCGGCAAATAATAGGGTTGAGGCAATTGATATGTCAAACAAATTAATGAAAGATGTTTTTGACAATACTGTCTTCGATGAGAAATAACATATTTTGTATTGAATAATAGTTGTTGATATGATACTATTTAATAAATTGGGAATGAAGTTCTCCCTTGGTGACAACCAAAACCGCAATTATGCTGATGACTTCTGCGAAAACTACGCAGAAATTGTCGGCTTTTTTATTTCTGCGAAATATGGAGGATTGTATGCTTACAAGTTTAGCACTCATTTTTTTGTTAGGACTTATGTTAGGTGGTATATTCAACAAATTAAAATTACCAAGTATATTAGGAATGATTATAACAGGTATGATATTAAGTCCCTATGCCCTCAATATGCTAGATGAATCAATATTGGGAATATCGGCTGATCTACGGCAATTGGCTTTAATTATTATATTGACGAGAGCTGGTTTATCACTTGATATAAGTGACTTAAAAAGGGTTGGTAGACCTGCAATACTGATGTGTTTTGTCCCTGCCAGCTTTGAAATCGTAGGTGTTATGTTAATTGCACCAAGGGTGTTAAACATCTCTGTTCTGGAGGCAGCTATAATGGGAAGTGTGATTGCAGCTGTTTCACCTGCTGTTGTAGTACCAAGAATGATTAAAATTATGCAAGAGGGTTATGGTAAAGGCAATAGCATTCCACAGTTAATTTTGGCAGGTGCACCTGTGGATGATGTGTTTGTGATTGTTTTATTTACAGCATTTATATCATTATCGAAAGGCGGAGATGTTTCTATATCAAAATTTCTACAAATTCCTATATCAATAATAGTAGGTATTCTGGTTGGAGTTATATTTGGTATTGTACTAGCTCTGTTATTTAGGAAATTCCACATAAGAGATTCTGTTAAAATTATCATAATTCTTAGCTTATCATTTTTGATGATTGAATTACAGACTAGATCAGAAGGAATCATACCATTTTCAGGATTATTAGCAATAATGAGTATGGGTATAACAATATATCAAAAATACAATATATTAGCAGAAAGATTATCCGTGAGATACAATAAGCTCTGGGTAGGGGCAGAAGTTTTGCTATTTGTTTTAGTTGGAGCTACCGTTGATATTAACTATGCACTTGGATCTGGAATATATGCAATTGCTATTGTCCTCGGAGCACTTGTGTTTAGAATGATTGGAGTATATGTATGTTTGATTAAAACCAAATTATCAAAGAGAGAAAGATTGTTTTGTATGGTTGCATATACACCGAAGGCAACGGTACAGGCAGCAATAGGAGCGATTCCTCTTTCGATGGGATTAGCTTGTGGACAGCAAGTTTTAACAGTAGCGGTATTATCGATTTTAATTACTGCACCTTTCGGTGCTGTATGTATAGACAGTCTATACCATAGATTGTTGCTGCGAGAATGATTATATATAAATGCTACGCGGTAAGCTGACAGCAAATAGTTAAATCCTTTGTTGATTATGCGATACTGAGCAAATAGATGAAAGACGAATGTGCATCTATGTGGTATAATCTACTAATGTCAGTGGAAAAGATTATTTATGGATCGTTACGTAGTAGCATGGATGGAAGGGGTGAAGGTTATGGAGCAGGAGATCGATGAAGGCAATAAAATCATTCATGTAAAGTGTACGGCGAAGGAACGAGATCAGCTATTAGCTGAATTAACACCTTATCTTTATGATTACCAATTTCATTTTATAATCATGGACGAGGAACAAGATTAATGTCCTACAAATAAAAAGCTGATATATTGGATGATTTATGATCCTAAACCAGTTATGTTAAGACATGGTGTTATGGTGTGAACAATAAAAATAATAAGGAGCTACAGAATGAACGTTGATGAGAAGAGGGTACAAGCAATACTTAATAAATATGATGGTGCAATTCGCAAAGCAGGTGCTTTTTTGATTGAGTTGGATGAGAAGGAATTGTTGATTACCGATTCCTGTGAGGGGATTGATTTGGTTCCCCTGAATAAGGAATTGTGTCTTAAGCTGTCCGAGTTGTTTCGTGAGCTGGGAGATTGTTTATAAGGTAAATAGTTTAGCAGAACTATGGGATGGATTATGGTATCAGAATAAAACCAAGGGAATTACTAATAATATTCTATCAAGAATAAGGAGGTAATTCTTTGTCGAATAGAATAAACAGTAAGAATACCAACAATACCAATACTAATAATAATGGTCTTGCAGAAAGAAACATTACCGGAGAGGATATGAAGCGCTACAAAAATGCGTTGGATAGTACCAATGGCTATGTAAGCGGTGATAAAGAAAGATCCTCCTCCAGTCATCAGTTTACGGATAAACCTGCGAAGCATTAATCTGTGGCTAGAATGGGCTTAATATACAAAACTGACGGATGAAGTTTAAACAACTGTATGGATAAAACACATTGATGGGGCTATGTATAAGGCATGAATAGGTGAAGGAAAGAACAAGACGCATGCGGTCCTTTCCTTCCGCTTGAACTACCTTTGCAATAGCCCTTTTTAACTCATTATCGAAGTAATTTAGTGAACCAGAGGTAGGAAGCGATATTACGTGCTCCTACTCTTTTCTTATGTATATAATAACAGGCAAGGAAAAAAACAGTCAGTATAATAAGTAATAATATGAAGTTAATCATTTAAGGCTCCCTCCTTTATTTTATAATCCTTTATCGTTATTGAGGTTCTTATAGGATATGCGATTGATTCTAGGCATTCCATTGGCATTTACATAGGATTTTTTACTCATCTTTATTTAATGAGCGAATCTTATCTATAATTTTATATTACTGATAAAACAGTCTGAGAACTATCATGAAATGGTTAATATGATGTAAAATTAACGTAAGATGAAATGGTATAAACATGGATTTAACATTGGATGCATGAAGAAGGATTATTGGGGAGGGAGTAGAGGGTTACTTATCATAGGATAGTATCTGGTAAAGAAGAGTATTTATAGAAGTTAAGAGCTTTCATAATTAGGGCTATTGTAAAATCATGTTTGATCTGTGATAAAGAGTACCTACCTCCTGCACTATTCCAATCAGTGTGAGGAGTAGGTACTCAATCCTACTGTTCAAAAATATTTTTTACAACAGCCCTATCGGTCGATACCACGGTTTGGCATTTCACTTGGAATATTCGGTGTTGCCGAAGCCGGATGTGGATTATTTATCTCTGAACTATTACCATAATCAATGTCGCTTTCAACTGCTGCATTTTTAGAACCGGTATCCTTTGATGGTGTTGCATTACTATCATTGCAATAATCCATAATGTATACTCCTTTCCTTGTGGTTGCTAGGAAGACCAATGAATGCTTCTTCCGGTCTTATGCTTCCATATTCTGTGGAATTGATATTATGCCGTCATGCTTCTAGAAAGAAGGCAAAGTGGTTACTGTGCATTTATCCATCTAGAATTTTTGTGACGCAGTAGCTTTAGTATGTGTAACTATGAAGGTAATATGCGCCCTGACGCATTGAGCACTTTCCATTGTAGAATAAAATTAATATCATAACACTTCTTGATAAAAAATTCTGATATGGTAAACTAGTATTTGTTGTGAAATAAATCAAAATTCATAAGTCAATGTTTGCTATATTGTAATAATTGGATACGGATAACGAATTACGTTCGAATTAAAGGATATGAGGAGAGATTAATACTATGATCAATAGTGAGATTTTAGAGATCAGAAAACAGATGAAGCATGAAAACTGCTCTATTACGAAGGTTAGCGGTTGCTATGTGGATGGAGAGAAGACGATAAAGACGAAGTTTACCGAATCCTTTTTGTGCTTACCGGAGGAGGAGACCTTCAAATATTTTGAGATTTTTAAGAAGACCTTATCCGGCACCATCGGTAAGAATTTAATTAATATGGAATTTCCGTTGGAGACGGAATTTAACGGTGGTACACAGGAGTTCTTGTTAAAGCTTCGGGATAGTGAGTTAAAGGATGAAGTCTTATTGGAGGAATTCTATAATAAGATCATACAGGCCTATGATTATCCAAGCAATTATCTGATTTTGATTGTTTATGCCGCTTATGATGTTCCCGGGAAAACCAATGATAGAATTATGATGGAGGACGCCTCCGATGAAGTATA
>JAEYXC010000221.1 GCA_023428655.1 Bacillota bacterium
GTAGCCTGAAGAATGTTGAGTTCATCAATTTGATTCGGTGGTACACTTCCGATCCCAAAAGCAATCGCCTTTGAGATGATTTCATCATAGAGCTCCTCCCGTTTCTTCTCAGAGAGCTGCTTTGAATCATTGATATATAGAATATCACAATCCTTCGGTAATATGACTGCGGCTGCAATGACCGGTCCGGCAAAGGGTCCTCTCCCAACCTCATCAATCCCACAGATATATTCATAATTACTATATTTTTTCTCGTATTCCTTCATCTTCTCCAGGCGTTCGATTTCCTTTTGAAGGGATAATGTCTTGTTCCGATATTGATTGCATACAGTGATAACACCGCTGCGCTCATCAGTACTATATTTTTCTAATAAGGCAGGAATCTCATCCCTTGTCGCCTGCATAAATTCCAGCTTGATTAAGGATATTTTTTTAGGTGTATCCTCCTTGGAATTACTTTCTGTTGTCATTGGAGCCGCCTCCGTTTCATAAGTATTATATCATAATGATAACCATCGGTATATTGGGAACGATCTCAAGACAAACCAACGGTTACTCCGTTATGGCGGTTTCTTCTGATTGCTTTCCCTCTTCATTATTCTTTAGTGTGGGTGGGAATTCCAGCGTGATATTGCCAAGGCGTATACTTCTAAAATCATCAATCAATAGGCCTGCGGCACGATCCAGATCGGGTGCGCCACCCTTCAAAAGACAGGAGCGCTTAATTGCAATCTGCTCCAATTGTTTTGCTGCTTCCTTAAGATCCTTAATCTCTTCCGAGGGGTCTATACCATAACGCTCCGATAGTACGGTGGGATAATTCTTTTGTAACATTAGAATCAACTCCAGAGAAAGATCCGTGGTATTGATGATAGTATCATTAATCGAACCGATTAAGGCTAGCTTAAGTCCTACGGATTGATCCTCGAATTTAGGCCAAAGTATTCCCGGGGTATCCAGAAGCTCTATGGTTTTACTCAAGCGTATCCATTGCTTTCCCTTTGTTACACCCGGTTTATTTCCGGTCTTCGTAGACGCCTTACCGACAAAGCTGTTAATGAAGGTGGATTTCCCCACATTGGGAATACCGACTATCATTGCTCGGACCGGACGATTTAAGATTCCCTTTCTACGGTCTCGTTCTATCTTCGCTTGACAGGCCTTATTCACGATGTCTTGGACCTGCTTTACACCTTGTCCGCTTTTTGAGTTTATCAAGGTGGCAAAATAACCTTTAGCTTCAAAATATTCCTTCCATGCGCTATTATAGCGTTGGTCCGCCATGTCTGCTTTATTAAGTAAAATAACCCTGGATTTGTTTTTGGCTAAGGAGTCAATATCAGGATTCGTGCTGGAATAGGGAATTCTGGCGTCCACCAGCTCAATCACCACATCAATCAGCTTCATATCCTCCTGCATGGCACGCTTCGCTTTCGCCATATGACCAGGATACCATTGAAAATGCATATAAATCTCCATTCTACTGCAATACCGTAATATTAGGCTGCAGTTTAGAATTAGTATTGCAACAATATTTGATCCGATAAAGCACGTTATTCGCCTTCTTCGGATGCTGTCTCTTTTGTTAGGTTTAATTTATTTACAAAGTTAAAGGGGGATGTTCTAATAAAGGCTTCACCGATAATCTCCTCACGTCTTATCATTCCAACGCTGGCAAAACGGCTGTCCTCACTGTTATTACGATTATCTCCCAATACAAAATATTCATTCTCTTCTAATAGGATTTCCTCGGCTGCTAATCCATAGTTCCCCATGGGCTCGACATTTACTACCTCTTCGGTGGCTTCACCGTTGATATAGATTATACCATCCTTGATTTGCAGTTTTTCGCCGGGTAAGGCAATGATACGCTTGATATCATAATAGCTGTGCTCTTTGCCGCTTTTCTTAAAGACAATCACATCAAAACGCTTCGGGTCGGTAAATCGATAGGAAAATTTATTTATGATGATATGATCTTTATCCGATAGAGTGGTTTCCATGGAAATCCCAACCATACTGGTCCGCTCCAGTGCATAATTTACGATAAAATAAGCCAAAAAAATCACAGCTGCAATCTGAGCAGCCCAAATTAATGTCTTAATGAAAATTTTCATGACAAATGGCTTTTTGCTTTCTCTGTCAAAATCATAATTCATGCTGCTTCACAGCCTTTCTTCGTGTTAAAAAAGGGACAATTACGTTAGTATTGTCCCTTAGTGGTACTATCTCATTAACTCTTTAACCTTAGCTCTCTTACCAACTCTATCACGTAAATAGAACAGCTTAGCCTGTCTTACTTTACCGCGTCTGGTTACTTCGATCCTATCAATGCTAGGACTATGAAGTGGCCAAGTCTTCTCTACACCAATACCATTGGATGATTTTCTAACAGTGAAAGTCTCTCTAGCTCCACCGTTCTGTCTCTTGATAACAGTGCCTTCAAATACCTGAAGTCTCTCACGGTTACCTTCCTTTACCTTAGCGTATACCTGAACTGTATCGCCTACGTTGAATTCTGTAACGGATGCTTTCAGCTGTTCCGCTTCAATACTTTTAATAATATCGTTCATTTTGTGACCTCCTTAATATTTAGATGTTCTTGACACGAATCTGCATCAGAGGACCATCCCATCTCACAACAACTTACTCTAACATAAACATCCAACAATTGCAAGTGATTTTTTATCAAATTGCATTATCTGCATGATCCCGTTACAGTTCAGCCATTTAAGATAAGACTAGGGGGAAAGGTTCCCATGGATGAGACGCTTTCGCTTCGTTGCATTACGTAGCGGTACATAAGGCTCTATATTACAGAGCCTAAGTACCGACGAATGCAAATACTCACCATGGGAATCCTTTCACCCTAGTCTTTTCCGTAGTCATTAATAAGGCTGAACTGTAACTTTGTAATGTAAATTTTAAGGGTTATAAATGGTTTATAATTATATTCTTTCTATGAAAAATACAATGGCTAATAAAATCCGTGATTTATTTTACTCCATAGTTTAAAAATCAGTAGCGTTTTGCTTAGCTCGATATCTAAGGTACATAAGGAGCTATACTACAGAGCCTGAGTACCGGCGAATGCGATTAAAGAACCGTGATTAAATTCCATAGTTAAAAAATCAGAGACGCTTTTACTTAATTGCGTTACGTATTAATATATAAGGATCTGTAGCATTTTAATATACATCAAAGTTCTTTTGGAAAATTAGTTTGGTTAGAAACTCGCCCTCTTCTTCGGTCAGGTTAGCCTTCTCCAACAGATCGGGGCGTCTCTCATAGGTTCTAAGAATGGATTGCTGCCTTCTCCAGGCATCAATGTTGGCATGATGACCGGTTAATAATACCTCAGGAACACGGTGACCCATGAAGACCTCCGGTCTGGTATACTGAGGATATTCCAGTAGACCATCCTGGAAGGATTCGAATTCAGAGGATACATCATTGTTCAAAACACCGGGTATTAAACGTGAGATTGCATCAATCATTACCATCGCCGGTAGTTCACCGCCGGTGAGGACATAGTCGCCGATGGATACGTAATCCGTCACGACCATATCGAGAACACGCTCATCAATTCCTTCATAATGACCACAGAGAAATATCAGGTCCTCTTCTAAGGCAAATTCTTGAGCCATACTTTGATTAAAGATGCTACCCTGAGGGGTAACATAAACAACCTTAGGCTTACGATAGGATTGAGATGCATCCTTCCCCATTTTAATGTGATTTACAAGATACCCGTAGGCTTTATAGATTGGTTCCGCCTGCATTACCATACCGGCCCCGCCGCCGTAAGGATAATCGTCCACTCTCTTATGCTTATCTTCACTAAAATCTCTGATATTGATTGTATTGACTGAGATTAGACCTTTATCGATTGCTCTCCCGGTAATGCTGGTATTCAAGCCTTGCATAATCATATCCGGAAATAGCGTCAGTACATGAAAATTCATCGAAATACCCATACCTTTCTATCCATGACAAGTGAATGCTTTATCAAATCAACTTGTATGCATTATAGCTATAACTGTGTACCATTAGAGTAATCCATTCAAAAGGTGAACGATTATTTTCTTGTTGTCCACATCCACATCAAGAATGCACTCCTTGATGGAAGGAATGAGTACTTCCTTCCCGGAAGAGGTTTTAACCACATAGACATCATTAGCAGCAGTAGTGAGTATCTCCGTTAAAACACCAAGCTCGGTACCATCCTCGGTGAATACCGCAGAGTCAATCAGATCAAAGATGAAGTACTCCCCCTCCTCCAAAGCAACCGCATCGGCTCTGAGAATCATAAGATCTTTGCCACGATATTTTTCAATATCATTAATATTATCAATCCCTTTGAATTTTAATATCACAAGATTTTTGAAGAACTTCACACCCTCTATCTCAAAGGGAAGCAGCTCCTTTCCTGTGTCAAGGTACACCTTTTTCAAACTTTTAAAGCGTTCCGGATCATCCGTTGTGGGAAAGACCTTTACCTCTCCGCGAACACCATGGGTTGTTGTAATAACTCCGACTCTTAGATAATTATCCATGTTAATAACCATGCCTTTCATCAATACCTGCAAACTTTGGGCCGCAGGCACAAATTTGCGTGTGAAAAATCTTTGATTTTTCACATTACCTCCATTACTTAACAACTACTGTGCATTTATTCTTAATATATACAAAAACTCGTTCCATTACCATCCTTCTCCTGCCCATAGAGTTATCATGAAATAGGAGCATTCCTAGTTACAATGGTAGAGTTAATTCATCATTCATTGATAAAAAGAAGCTGTTCCACTATGCCCCTTATGAAAATGATATTTCATATGACATAACAGACAGCTTCCGTCTTTCAGT
>JAEYXC010000236.1 GCA_023428655.1 Bacillota bacterium
TTGAACGATTCTTCAGCTCCTCCTCAATTCTCCAATAAATTCTCGTATTGAATATCTTCGTAAAAATCTCCTTGCGATCCTTCGAGGGTGCATGTAGGAGCTTTAGAAAATCTCCCTGTGCGATCATAGCAATCTGGGTAAACTGATCGACATCCAGTCCAATGATATCAACGATCTTCTGATTCGTCTCTTTGATTTTGCCTCGGTAGGGCATTCCATCCGGCATGATCAGCTCCACGCTGGGAGCATCCATTGTCTTTGTTATCTCACCGTCTTTGTTTTTTCTTTTGCTGCTTCGCTCCTGTCTCGGGGACCGAATTACGGTATAGTTCTCCCCCCGATAACAAAATTTTAGCTCTACATAGGTCTTTATATCGTCCTTGGCATATTGACTGCGCATCATCTCTCCGTCACGCTTACCTCCGCTGGTTCTGTCGTATAGGGCGTAGGTAATTGCATCAAAAATCGTCGTCTTTCCGGCTCCCGTATCACCGGTAATTAAGAAGATACCGTGATTAACCTCCTTAAAATCTACAACCTCCTCTCCGGCATAGGAGCCGAAGGCACTCATTTTCACATAGATGGGCTTCACTGAATATCTCCCTCCTTTACCGAATGAATAATCTCTGCCATCAGCCTCTCCTCCTCCGGACTCATAGGCTCACGATTCATCTCCTGATAGAACTCTCGAAAGGCCTCCAGTGGATCAAGTACAGAGGCCTCCTCGGGGGTATTCTCCAGTTGCGCTCGGGTCCTGCTATTCTCAACCCGAACCTCAAGAATATAATTATAATGCTCCTCCAATTGATCCTTGGGCTTAAATAACTCTGCTTCATCGGTTAAGATAATACTGATAAAATCGTTACGGTTGCAATCCGTTGCTCGTCCTATGATTTCGTTCAGGGTCCCCTGTTCTCTCCTCACATCCTGTATCGGGTTTAAGGGAAGTGTCTCTACCATAAGCTCTTCCCCTTTTGCACCCAGCGTCACCATGGTGATTGTTTTATTGTGCTTTTCTTCGCTAACGGAGTATTTAAGCGGGGTTCCACTATAACGTATATGCTTCTCTCCAATGGACTGAGCGCCATGAAGGTGTCCTAAGGCAACATAATCAAACTGCTTTATGGCTGACACATCCACGCTGTCTACCCCTCCTACAGAAAGATAGGCTTGCTCCGACTCACAGGTCTCGGGACACTGATCACCGGAGATATAGAACTGATGTGATAGAAGTACATTACGATCGCTATAATCAATTTCTTCCCGTTCAAGGAGTTCCTTTATTGCGCTGTCATAGCTTGTCACAGCCCCTTCCGCAAATAAATGCCGTACATAGCCCGGCTTTGTGAAGGGAAGCAGATAGAAGCTTACTGCACCGTGTTCATCCTGTAATACAAGCTTTTTCAGGTATTCCTCCTCCTTTTGCGGAGGTAGAACAGATATGTAGATATGGTGCTTCTCCAAAAATGTACTTGCATAGTTAAGTCGCTCCGCTGAATCATGATTTCCAGCTATCATCAACACAGGAATGGAGGGAGTCAGCTCGGAAAGCTCAATCAGGAACTGATCAAAGATGGCATAGGCCTCTGCAGAGGGCACCGATTTGTCATAAATATCACCGGCAATAAGAATCACGTCTGGTCGATACTCCTTTGCCTTAGCAACAATCTGCTTCAGTATATCGATCTGGTTATCTTTTAGATTATAGTAGTGTAGCTGCTTTCCGATATGAAGGTCGGACAGATGAAATATTCTCATTAAGGTGTTCCTCCCTATTCTAAGGTTCTTCCGGTGAGTATAAAAGGGCTTCAATAAAGTTTGAAACAGCTCGTTCTAATTCCGCTGTAGTGGTACTGCATTTCGAAATATTTCTGTCATATTCTGACTATGATTTACAACTCATTGATACAAGAATATCATATTAGCATTCATTATAAAATAACCTATGTTCATTTTGTGTCACTTCAGTAAAGATTTTTATTAAAAATATAATTTGAGAACCTCCTCTTGTCATGATTAATTAAATGTACACCTGCGAACTTTTTCTTTTTACGAGCAGTTGAACGTACACTTTACGATCCTTTTCTTGTAATGTTCAATTGAAAGCATGCTGTACGGACTTTCTCTTATCATGAACAAAAAATACCCCGAGCTATAATGGTCCTTGCAACAGTCCATTACCCACGGAGTATTTCTATGTAAGATCTATCTACCCTTCAGTGATGAGAGAAGCAAAATTACTGAATAATCTTTTCTTTCGACGAATTACGATAGAATATAGCCGTTGCGAGCATTCCCAGCAGCAATAATGCGATGCTTAACACAAAGGGAAGTATTCTTGAGATATCACTTAAAAGCCCTCCTATGTATCCAAAGGGGACGCTCACCAGCATTACCGTCGTCTGAAGCAGCGCCATAATTCCGGAGCGTTGTGTATGATCGACATGGATTGCCACCAGAGATTCGCGCAGCGTACTGAGAACTGCCACACCTAAGGCCTCAAACAGCAAGGATAAAGATAGGATGATGTATCCCAATACTCCGGTATCTCCGATGGAGATCAGCAGTAAACAGCCGATAATGGAGCTGAGAAAGCCTCCGTAGAGTGGCCATTTTAGCTTAGTCTGTTTAAAATGGGCAATCACCGTAAAAAACAGAATAATGGATAAAATGCTTCTTGCCATGGGAAAGATAGGCAATAGGGTATCGGGAACTCCGATACGGCGGGATGCGATAATCTGCCAGAAGGTCATACCAAGCATTGCAACAATCTCAACCAGAATACTGATGACAATGGCAAATATTGTTCCTTTGGAATGAATTATCTTGCTAAGAGCCCCTTTATATCCGGAAAGCATCTCCTTCCAGGTCAGTAGTCGGGTTGCTTCCTGACGGATCCGCCCAACCTCTGTTTCTGTAGAGAATTTATATAAGATCAATAGCTTTGCTGTCATAATAATAAATGCATTAATATATAGAATACGAATAGCCGGAGTTAGTGTCAGTCTTGCTACAAGAATGGAGGATATGGGTGCAAACAGTGCTGAGAGATTCCCAGCGATCATCACCCAAGAATAGATATGGGTAATCTTATCCTTCGGTGCATCCTCGACCAATAGACAATCCCAGGACACGGTAGTTATCTTCATGGTTCCATTGAGCAAAGCAGCAACGACGAAGAACCAGAAGCCCTGGCTAAAAGCCCAAATTAAGCATGGAAGACTCCAAGCCAGAAAATCAAAGATCATGGTACTTTTCCGTCGTCCCATCTTATCGACTATGGCGCCGGACAAAAAGGCACATATCATCTGCGAAAACATATAAATTGAGGTTACAATTCCTACCTCTATGTCACTCATACCAAAGGTTAGCATATAAACGGTGGCATAAGGAAGGCATAAATTCATGGAAAGTCCCCACATAGGTTCTGTATATACGCAGGCACGGGGATTACCGCGTAATTCGATCAGGGTGCGTAGTAGCTTATGCTTTAATAAAAAGTTCTTCATGTTAGTCCTTTTCCCTTCTTTCTACTCCAATCTCGAGTATGTCTCTTATTGTATACTGTATTACGTCGTCTCCGATGTCTTTGATCGCATCCGAGTCTAGCTGAATGTTATCTTCTGGTGATTGAGGAACTGCGGCAATTCGGATCCACCCTCTAGTTCAACTTATATTCCTCGAGCAATTGAAGCACCGATCTTACAATGTGAGCTGTCATTCCCCAAATAATACAATCCTCATAACGATAGAATAATACCTCATGGGACCCCTTTGCCCAAGGATAATTAACCCCTCCGGGTATCAGCTCATAAGGAAAATCCTCCGCCGGCTCATTAATCAGCTTTCCTTCATATATCTGAGGTGGGTGCTCCCTGAGAAAGTCCAACGGTACCTTAATAACCTCCTCCACCTCTGCTACACTAAAGGTATCCCTGTAATCCTTAATTTCACCGATATAGGTATGTATCATCAAGTTAAAGGGCGAAATATAGAGATCTCCTGTCCCGATTACATTAATTTGGTGCTTCATTAATAGTAGCTCTTCCATTGTTTCCCGAATAGCACATTCCAGATAGGACTCCTCCGGCTCCAGCTTTCCTCCCGGAAAACATATCTCTCCCGGCTGTCTCCGTAAATGCCTTGCTCTTTTCTCAAAGAGCATACAGTCCATCCCCTCCTCCTTGATTAATGGAATTAGTAAGGCATACTGTCTGCATTTATCCGCGCCGATAATCCCCGGTTGTCTGGCTAGAAATGCTTCCTTCATAGAAAATCTCCCCTTCCATAATCCAATTATGTCACAGTAAGCACTCTTAGTGATATTCTATCATATTTTTCGTATTATTTCATGCCTTTGTTACAGCTTTTGAAGCAAATATGCATTAATCATAATAAAATTTCGAATTTGAATTTTTATCTTGTGCAGAAGCCATTCTCGTGATATGATTCAATAATATGGAGGCATAGCTCAGTCGGGAGAGCACTTGCTCGACAAGCAAGGGGTCACTGGTTCAAGTCCTGTTGTCTCCATTTGTTTTACCAAATATTGTTTTCGGGGATATAGCTCAGTTGGGAGAGCGCCTGCATGGCATGCAGGAGGCCGTGGGTTCAAGTCCCATTATCTCCACTTTATTGTGCATATCCGAACCCAAGGTGTTCGGATACTGAGTGCACAGCTCCATAATAGGGCCTAGCAATGATATTTTGCTCAGCCCTATTATCTTTTTCCACATTATTGTTCTTTCTACGCTATCCACTATGACTCAATCAAAATCCATAATACTTGAGGCCCATTCGATTGCTGCTAAGTATCCATCATTTAGGTCAATTGCATCCAATTTAATTCTTTGGATGTATATGTCCACATCCGTCCAGTTACCATTTTCATAAGCTTGAATCAGGTTGCATATGGGTTTGAATACACCGGTCCCATGCACCAGAGCATCAATGATATCATTAGAAATTGATAGCCCTTCTAAGGCCTCCTCCATCGAACAGTCCAAGATCACATCCAGTAAACTGAATAAGCACATCATGGATACCTCATCCTTGCGATTGTGGAAGAAGCTTCTTTCTGCAATATATTCACCGAACTTAGAACGTACCAGTGACAGTCTGATTAGCTCATCCGGCTTATCACTTGCCATGTTCTGCATCATGAGTACATTAATCCATCTCTCAATCTCCCGTATCCCCATACGAACCAATGCATTTCTGATCGATTTAAAATTGTTATTTTCGTATCTATTACTTATTACACATAGTAATCGATAAGACAAATTTACGTCGGACTCAATCAGCCTGGTGATTCTATCGTATGAGAATTCCTCTTCACTAATTTCACTTAGAATCCGTGCGTATAGAGCCTTTGAGGACTTTTTCGTGTTGGATCCTACCGTAACTATATTCGGTTTACTAAAAAAATAACCTTGAAATAATTGAAACCCCATTCCTTTGGCTTTCCGGTATTCTTCTTCCGATTCTATTTTCTCTGCCAAAAGTATTTTTTTATTTGCAAGGGCTGCATTTACTTCATTACATAAGGTCTCAAGAGGAGTTAACAAAATGTCATACTTTATTATATCCGCCAATGAAGCTGCCGGAAAAGTAAAATAATTCTCTTCAAAATCATCAAGTGCAATTTTGTACCCTTTGTTACGTAATTCCTTCATACGATGCAAAAGACAGTTATCTATATTTACTGTCTCAAGTATTTCAATCACCAATGTATTCGGATTAATCAGCTCTATCATATCTGACATTATGAAGTCATAATCAAAATTGATAAATGCTTTTGTTGTCCCTACCACCTTATCGATTCCCTGTTCAAATAGTCCTCCTAACACCACTGCTGATGCAAAATTGGAGGATGCATTGGAAAAAGTCTTCGAGTCTGCATTTGCTCGATAAAGCAACTCATACCCATAAATTTTTAATGACTTATCAAAAATCGGTTGCCTGGCTATATACATCGACGGTCTCCTCTTTTCACTGTAACTAATTCTTCTGTTATCTCGACTACATCAAACTTCATGAAAGAATCTAATGTTATTTTTCCCAATTGCCTTTGCATGATACAAGGCCATATCAGCGCAACTTAGAAGCTTCCCCGGCTCCTTTGCATCAAAGGGATATATGGATATACCAAAGCTCGCACTGGGAGTTATAGAGTATTCTTTTATCAGGATAATATTCGCTAAAACAGCTCGTAGATGCTCCACATATTGTAAGATATCACTTTCCTTAAGTATATGCCGGATTATAAGAATAAACTCATCTCCGCTTAATCGTCCAAACATATCCTGAGGATGGATGTTCTTACTAATCAATTCTGAAATGTAAATTAAAGCTTGATCACCGTTCGAATGTCCATATAAGTCATTGATGCTCTTAAAATTATCCAGGTCAATAAAAACGAGAGAGAAGGTAGAAACTTCATTTTGACATAAACGATTCAGTGTATCCATTATTTTCCTTCTATTCGGAATTCTGGTTAAATCATCGTAATTAATCATCTCATAAAGCAGGCTATTTTTCTTCTCCAAAGCTTTAATGCCCTTTACAACTGCATGATTATAACTTTGAATAATTAGGATAATAAAATGCAATCCAATGGGAGCAAGAAGATCGGAACCATTAAAAGTAGCTTTTTGAATTAGAATAAAAGCCAATATTATTCCTAAGTAGCATATGTTGGTTATATAAGCTATCCAAAAACGCTGTTTGGAAACCGCTACTGTTATAAAGCCAATCAATGCGATGATCTGTACTTGCATAATGAATCCTTTGACCACAGCAAAATCCATCCATCCAAAAGATAAATGTGCCGAAAGATACCCTGAATAAAATAATGATATCAGGATGGCACTTATATAAATTATGAAAAATAATATTCCATATCTACTGCGCCTCTTATTTAGTCCTACTTGTTGTTTTTCCTCAATATTTCTACTTATCATATCGTATTCTTTCTAGTATCCAGATCTTTTGATTCAATTATCTTAGCAAGTATGCATACCCGTGTTTACGGAAAATTGAATCCTTCTGGATATCTTCTTTTATACACAATTCATACTATATAGACACAATCATAGTTATATAATACTATTCCACATTATGGCAATAGAACAATTGTTACTCAAAAATAGCGCAACAAAAAAGCATTAATAAAATCAAATTTAATGAAAATACTGATTTTATTAATGCCTTAAGCCCTTACATCATTAATTCGCTATATGTGCTTTTTACCATATTAACTAAATCCTTTGGAACTCTCTCATCATGTATCATGATACCAAACATTTCATACTTAATCATATAATAGATATCCATATTCCTTTGATGAATAACCATTAAGCTGAGAGCCTTGATGAACCATTCGATGCCTTCCTCTTCCATTCCTATTTGATAATTTGCGAAAGCAAGATAAAAAAATGTATGATGGAGAAATGACTGACAGCACATCTCATTTTGGTATTCGACAAGCTTATGAGAATCTTCAATTACTTCATGCATTTCACCGGATAAATAATGCATCGTAATTTTGTTAATCTTTACTGCCAGTATAACCTGCATATACTTTTTAATCCTCTCCTTACCTTCAATTGCATCATAAGCAAGTAATACGATTTCTCTTGCCCTTTCAAGATCATACGCCATTTGGTAAGAAGTAGATAATAAGACATAATAAGAAACAAGGCAAAAATTATTTAATCTATTTTGGTTCATCTCTGCAATAACTTCTTGAATTAATGGAATCGAATTAATAAAGTCGCCATTGCCCAGAACCTTGATGCACAGATAGTTGAGTTGCATTTCATAATGCCACGGAGCTTTCATGAAATCTTGTAATTGTAGTGCTTCCTTCGTTACCTTCTCCAGAGCTAACATATTATTTTCACTTCTGTATTTATAAAATTTTTCAAGAAATAAATTCACTTGAATAGGGTCTGAGCAGTCAAGATATTGATGGTACTGAAATAAATCAACACCTATTTTATGTCCCAATAACCTGGTAATCTCCGTGGATGGCGTTCTCTCTCCTTTTTCAATCAGATATAAGTATTTATCCGAGCATATATCTTCACACAATACTCTGCGGCTCATCTTTAATATTTTACGATATTCTTTTATCACATTACCAATATGATTCATCGTTCATTCTCCTGGAATCCGTTCTGCAAAGGCTTGATTTTCATGCCATCCACGTATGTACTACTTTTACATAGTATTAAAAGTATACTCTAGTATATGTCCTTTTACAATCTGATTCAACAAAAAATAGTAAATATTACTATTTTGTATCACTTTTGTCCGAAAGCTTAGGATGACGAATTCCTAATAAAGGAAAAGACAGCATACATGCTGTCTTTTCCTTTATTTATACCATACCCTTTGAAACCATACTAATAACAAGCTTTAAGCTCCATAAAAGTCCAACTTATCATCAGCAATTTATCCCTTTATTGCTTAAAGTAATTTCCTGCCTCACTCATTCTTAGTATCGGACCTTCTATTTACCAAATAACACTTATTGCAGGAAGATGGGTAGCTTCACTTGTACGTTATATTCCGTATTCGGCTCTATATTCCTAACAATGCAATCCTTCAGGAGAATGCCTTCGACATACACCTCCGTATTCCTAATACCTGCTTCTCGTTTCATATCAATAAGCAATTCTGCACCACGGAATACTCGTTTTACCTTGGCTTCCTGCCATTCAATAGGAAGCTGTGGTTTAATTTCAAGTCCTTCTCTACATCCTTTGAGTCCAAAAAGCCCATCCATGATACAACGGTAAAACCAGGATACCGTCCCGGTATTGAATAGATGGCTCGATCGGCCGGCTGTTCTTGGATGCTGTTTGTGGGCACCTCGGTAGTAATTCGGTATATACACCGGTAATTGACCTCTTTGAAGGAGATCGTTAGGGTCCGGACCAGGTATCATTTTGCGAAGCAAACGGAAGGCATGATCGATTTCATCCCGAGAATAAAGGGCATAGATATAAAATGCTGCCGCATGATTATAGACTGCACCGTTTTCAGCGGATCCGGGGAACTTCTGAGTAAGTCTTCCAACGTCCTCACGCATATGAGTATATGCCGGCGCCAGCTTTTCCACACCATATGGCGTCTCCAGCTGCTCCTGTACTGCTTCCATGAGTAACTCTTTCTTTTCTTCGTCCGCTGCACCACTCAGCAAAGCCCATCCCTGGGGATTGATATAAATCCTGCCTTCCTTATCCTTGCTAATACCAAATACCACGTTGTCATCGGTAATTCCACGGGCATACCACTTTCCATCCCATAGGTATTTGTTTATTATAGTATTTATTTCATCCACTTCTCTTTTTCGCACCAAAGCTTCCTGCTGCCATCCGCCTTTTTCACATAGATCGGACCAAATTAATAATGCATAAGCCGTAGCAATGGTTAGCCAGCCGGAGACCCCTTTCCCCCGATAGCCCACCATATTCATCGGGTCACACCAGTCGCCCTGCGCAATATAACTTAAACCACGCTCATCTCGATTATCAATGAGCCAATCCAGTCCACGCCTGATATGCTCATAGACCGAAGCAGTTTCCTCTTCCTTTGCGAAAGGAACCATCTCGTTTAAGATCCCATAATCATCGGTTTCATCCAGATAAGCCTGAAGACAGATTGGCAGCCATACACAGTGATCCATATGTGGTATTTGATTAATATACTTCAGCTCTGCATCCTTATGCAGCTTGATGCCATCCGGCATGGCACCATTTTTCTGTTGTTGACTTAGAGCAAGCAAAAATGCATTTCTGGCGATCTCCGGTTTTATATAGCTCATACCCATATTATCTTGAAGATAGTTACGGGTCTGCGGATCCTGTGTCAGACGATTCGTTATACCATGATAGTACACCTGTCTTGGCAGCCAGTGATTTACGAAATTATCCAGATTCTCATCCGGAGTTGTTATTTGAATACAGCCTTTACCTTCTGCGATATACTCTGCATATTCTTTTTCTGCTAATTGAAATCCATCCTCACCATGGTTCAGGATTGTAAAATACTTTTTGCGGATCTGTTCAATCTCTTCCTCATCTTTCGCAGGTCCGAATATAAACCGAAGCTCCTTTTCTTCCCCGGGCTCCATATTCAATTGATATTGAAGAACGCAAACCGGCATTTCATATCGTGCATCCCCATTGGCTAATCTGTCCTTCTCTATGGCAGAGGGATGCATAATCCCACCTTCTCCTTCAAAGCTCTCCTGATTCACTTCCCAAGCCACGGGTTCCTCCTTAGCTAATAGAAAGGTTTTATCCCTGAAGTTCTTAATGGTGTCATAATCCTTGTATTTTTGGTAAGGTGTTATTGAGGAGCAAACAATTGCTTGTAGCTCCCTATTATATTCTCCCCCTTGATTCATCCAGGACATATATCCCACCGTGAAATATGGATAGATACTTATATCCCTATTGCTTGGTGATTGGTTCGTTATCTTAAGCTTCCAGAGCTCTAATGCATCCTCCTTGGGAAGACTTAGACTCATTTCTACTCCAATCCCATCCTTGACCACATTCCACATGATATTACTCTTGCCCACTGAAAAAGTAAACTGGTCCGGCAACATGCGTACCGGTTCGTAAGGAGCCGAGAATACCTTACCATTTACTTCATCCTTCACATATACAAAACGGCCGGGATGATGAGCATAATAAGGCTGCTCTGGCTGCATAAAGGTTTTTGCCTCCAGGTTTGGTGCATGAGAGTATTTTGCAGGCTCCGGCTGCATGAACTGAGCCACCGCATACCCGCGGCAGTTCACCTGGATCATCATTGATTCATTCCACAAGAAGCCGGAGGCTTTCGGCATGGTAATGGGACTATCCAGCTCATAATATTCATTATCTGAGGTTGCTCTTATCATAAAATTCTCCCCCTTAGGATATCTCTTATATTTTCATATAACCACCGGAGGACGCTGAAGATGCCAGCTTTGTGTATAGTCCCAATACACCCTTCTTATATTTGGGCTCCGGTTGTAGCCATTTCTTTCTACGTTCCATTAGAATTTGTTCCACTTCCTCAGTGGACATTTTTATTCCTTCGACACCAATGATATTCAGACTTCGTTTAGGTAGATTAATTTCAACCAGGTCGCCTTCCTCCACAAGGGCAATGGGTCCACCCTCCGATGCTTCCGGTGACACATGGCCGATGGCAGGGCCTCTTGTTGCACCGGAAAAGCGTCCATCGGTAATGAGAGCTGTTGTCGCTACCAACCGAGCATCCGTAGCAATCGCTTCCGTGGTATAGAACATTTCCGGCATACCACTTCCTTTGGGACCCTCATAGCGAATAAATACTGCATCCCCCGGATGAATCTGTTGGCTGATTACTGCATGATATGCTGCTTCCTCACTGTTATAAACCCTTGCTTTCAGAATCACCTCAAACATCGCCGGATCCACAGCAGAATGCTTGATCACCGCTCCTTCCAGAGCTAAATTCCCCTTTAAAATAGCAATGGCGCCTTCCCTGCTAATGGGATTCTCTTTGGACTTAATAATATCCTCCCGTTCCAGGTTGTGCTCTTTCAATAAGGAGTCACAGTAATCATAAAAATCACTGCTCCGAAGCTGCTCCAGATTTTCTCCCAGGGTTTTACCTGTAATTGTTATCGCGTCCAGATGAAGAAACTCTTTTATCTCTTCCATAATTCTCGGTACCCCGCCTGCATACCAGAAATACTCTGCAGGATATTTACCACTGGGTTTTGCATTCAATAGATAGGGTATCCTTCTATGTATATCATCAAATAGTGCAAGGTCCAATTGGATGTCTAATTCATAGGCAATGGCGGGTAGATGTAGCAGTGCATTGGAGGAGCCCGCTATGGCTGCATGAACCATAATTGCATTTTCAAAGGCCTTCTGCGTCATTATGTCAGAGGGCTTGAGATTCTCATCCACTAATTGAACTATTCTTCTTCCCGCTTCTTTCGCTGCATGTATTAAATATGGGGAGGTAGCCGGAACGAGTGCGGAGCCGGGTAATGCCAGACCAAGAGCTTCCGCAAGTATCTGCATCGTACTGGCTGTACCGATAAAGGAGCAAGCCCCACAAGAGGGGCAAGCATTTCTTTTATAATTTCGAAACTCTTCTTCCGATATTTCATCACGCTCTCGCATGGCACTATAGGATCCGATCTGCTCGAGAGTCAAGTAATCCGGGCCGGCCTCCATCACACCTCCACTCACGAAAATGGACGGCCGATCCAGTCTTGCTAATGCTTTGAGATGTCCCGGTACCGCTTTATCACAGCTGGCGATAAAAATATGACCGTCAAAGGGTGTTGCCATGGCTTGA
This sequence comes from Bacillota bacterium, assembly GCA_023428655.1. Taxonomy (GTDB): domain Bacteria; phylum Bacillota; class Clostridia; order Lachnospirales; family Lachnospiraceae; genus Mobilitalea. The sequence goes on from JAEYXC010000236.1 coordinate 12,361, forward strand.
ATTTCAATCATATTTGCAATAAACTCTCTGGATGCAAGAGAATAGTTGATTCCATCATGACCCTGGGATTGTCCGTCACACATATCCGTGGTAAAGTACCTTGCGCCTTTTCCACCTTCCTCTGATATACCCGTTAAAGCACTGCTTACTAATTGGTCTAGGTGAACACTTCCGGGATGACTATCCCCATAAGTGCTCGCAATCAAAATCTGTTTCTTCTCCAGCTCTTCCTCCAACCAACCGGCACCTAATCTTAAGGAATCCATTTCCGGAGCTTTTTTTCGAATTTCTTGACTAATCAGCATAATAAGCCTCCTCTATTCTGTTCTTTCAATATAAACCTTAGTAACACTCTTTATCCCTTCACTGCTCCTGCAGTCATACCATTGATAATCTGCTCCTGTAGAATTAAGTATAGTATAATGATAGGTACGGATGCAATCATCATTGCGGCCATAAGCTCAGCATAATTACTGGAATAGGCCCCGATAAAATTATATAAGCCCAAAGGCAGAGTTTTCTTACTATCCGTTGAAATAAAAATCAGAGCAAAGGAAAATTCCTTCCAATTATTCAGGAAATTCAAGATTACAACCGTCGCTATGGCAGGTCTTGACATGGGCAAAATCATTTTTAAGAAAATATGTCTGATTTGTCCACCATCCATGATTCCTGCTTCGATAATGGAATCCGGGAAGGATTTAATAAAGCTTTCCAATATAAATATAGTGATTGGCAATCCAAAGGCGGTATAGGAGAGAATCAGAGATAAAGGATTATCCAGTAATTTCAGGGTTCGCATTTGTATAAATAACGGAACCAGGACTGACTGCATGGGAATTAGCATGCCAATAATAAATAAAGAATAGATCAGCTTTTTCATTTTAAACTGAAATTTTGCTAAGATGAATGCTGCCAATGCACCAATCATAATCGTCAGAAGAATGGAGGCTACACAAACCAAGATACTGTTAATAAAATACACCCCCATATTCGCCGTATTCCAGGCATTGACATAGTTCTCAAAATGAAGCTTCTTGGGCAATGCGAAGGTACTCATAATAATCTCGGGATTGGATTTTAATGAGGTATAAGCCATCCATATTAATGGATATAAGGTGGTAAAACCGGCGATACATAATATAGCAAAAAGTATAAACTTCAGTATGGACTTTTTATTTAAATACTTCATTGTTCACTCCTTATTAATTGACCTCCGGCTTACTCATAGCTTTTCTACTAATCAGTATAAAGCTAAAGCTGATCACAAATATGACCAAAGAAACTGCACTGCCGTATCCATATTTGTAGACCTCAAAGGTTTTATTATACATATAGGTTGCCATAAGCTCTGTTGCATGTGCCGGCCCACCCTTGGTCATAACAAATACCAGGTCAAAGGTTCTCATACTGCCCGCAATACAGAGTACAACGGCCGCCATAATGGAATCCCATATCATTGGAATCGTAATTCTGAATAATTTATGTAATTCACCTGCCCCATCGATATCTGCTGCTTCAATTATTTCAGTGGGTATATTTTGTAGGGCTGCCAGAAAGATAATCATATAGAAGCCTACAAACTGCCATATTATTACTACACTGATGGTATACATGGCTATCTTTGGATTCCCCAACCAATCCTGTGCTAATTGCTCCAGTCCAAGGTTCGTCAGTAACTGGTTCAATATCCCCACCTGTGCATTAAGAATGGTTGACCATAATAAACCAACTACTACCGTTGATAATATCATCGGCAGAAAGAATATGGAACGAAAAAAGCTTGAACTTTTTAATTTTTTGTTTAGGACAATTGCTATGATTAATCCAATGGGAATCTGCCCCAGGACAGAGGCAACTACAATAAATAAATTATTCCGAAAGGCGGACCAAAACACTTTATCACTCAAGATATCCACAAAATTCTGCAAACCGATATAAATTGGCTCACCCAAACCATTCCACTTATAAAAGCCATAAAAAAAGGATCTCATAATAGGCATGATAACGATTACACAGAAGATAAGCAGGGCAGGTAATAAGCCGAGTATAATGGTCTTTTTATTCTTAAAGATTAAATCCAAATTGATTAACTCCTCTCAAAAATGGTAAGATAAAAGGGTACTAAATGACCCTTTTATCTTACAGCTATTTTCATGATATCCTTATCGCTCTATTCTACTGCTTTTTGTAATTCACCGGCTAACTCCTCCGGTGTCTGTGAACCGATCATAACGCCCTGTAAACCATTATTAACGATATCGGTTAATTCCGAATTCATTGCAGAGTCATAAACTGCTACCAATGAATAGTTCTTAATCAGGGTTAACATTTTGTTGTACAGTGGATCCAGCTCGCTTTCATTGATTTCAACAGTTTTTGAGGATACCGGTATGTTATAGCTTGCATACATAATCTGAGATTCCTCATTTGTTAAGAATTGAATTAATTCCTGTATTGCAGCCTGTTGCTCCGGAGAAACCTTTGAACTCATTACAATACCTGTACTGCTAACACCGGACATTGTATTTGGATCTCCCTTACCATCTTCAAAGGCTGGCAATATAGTCATTTCCACATTCGCCTTTAATTCCTCCGGTGCATTTTTGATCATGTCGGGTAAAATCCATGAGCCACCGATCATCATCGCAGCTTCGCCTTTGTAGAAATAGCTTCTTACCTCAACCTCGTCAATTGTATTATAGTCCTTGTTAAATGCTCCGATATCCGTTAATTCCTTAAGCTTAGCCAATGCAGTAACAAATTCGGGATCCGTAAATTTGCTGCCGGTACCACTTAATGCACTATCCAGCCATTCACTACCGGTCACTCGATTAGCCAGACAACTGAATATCGTAGATTGTGCAGGCCATTTTGCTTTGTTTCCTAAAGCGATGGGTATAACCCCATTATTCTTAAATACAGTTATGACATTCAATAATTCAGCATAACTCGTCGGAAACTCTAAATTATATTGTTCAAATAATGCTTTATTGTAAAAAACAATTGATGTAATTGATACACCCAAACTAGCGGTATAGGTCTTACCATCCACGGTAAACTCATCCAACGCTCTGCCGACAAAGGAATCACGCCATTGTGCATTGGCATCTAAATAGCCGTTAATATCCTTAAGGAGTGATGCTGAGGCAAATTCTTTCGTCATGGCATTTGGCCAGATTAGGAACGCATCCGGTAATTCTCCAGCTGCTGCTTCTGTTTTTAATTTCGTCTGATATTGATCTCTTGGCATTTTTTGTTCTTCAATTTCATATTCCGGATGTAACGCTCTAAAGTCATTCATCCTTTTTTCCATAAACTCCGCTCTCTGATCCGCACCTACAAAGGAATGCCACAAAGTGAATTTCACCTTTTCAACCGGCTCCTCCTGCTTATCCTCCGTCTTTGTAGTTTCTGTTGTCGTCTCCGTTGTATTCGAAGCAACCGGCTCAGATTGTGTCTCCTGAGACTTTGAACTACACCCTACCAATGTTATTAACATACACCCCATAAGAATAATACTTAATATACGTTTGGACATATTTTCCTCCTATTTTACCTCGGTTTATTGGGTAAGCGCTCTACCTGTGCCTATTATATCAAGATACAATCGGAATAAAAATCCACACAACTTTGATATTATCCAATATTCTTTGAAGTTATTTTTTTATCCCTATATACTTCATCGGGGATACCCCTACCAGCTTTTTAAAGACAATACTAAAATATTTATAGTCATTGTACCCTACCATATCCGCAACCTCATAGATTTTGTATTTATTCTGATCCAGCAGCTCTTTTGCCTGTTCGATCCTTTTTCTGTTCAGATAATCCGTAAAGCCTTCCCCCATACTTTTTTTGAATATATGACTAAAATAATTACTACTTAAAGCTACGGCATCCGCTACGATTTCCGTGTTAATGAATTCACTATAATGCTTATCAATATAGTCAATCGCCAATCGTATCGCCGCACGATTATTATTGTCTTTATTGTTCAAAATCCAGGTAATCATTTCGTTATTAAAATCATTCAGCCAATCAATCAGTTCCTTCGCATTTGTGTAGTTCATAATGATTTGATGAACATTGATATAGGGTTGAAAAAATTCCGTATTAGTGTTATATCCAGAATCCCTCAGCATATCTAAAAAGGTAGTGACAATCTGAGTGCATAATCTTTGAAAATGATCAATGGGAATTTTCTTTCGAACGAACTCATTGACCATCCTCAGTAAATAGGTTTTACTGACATCATAATCACCTATTTTTACCGCATTAAAATATTGCTCAAACGCTGTATGCATCTCTTTATAGCGTTCCACCATCAAAGTATCCTGATAAAGCTCCTCACGCATATTCTCGATTACTTTTCCCAGAACATTTTCTAATTCCTCTGCTACGACTGGTTTTATCAGATAATCTACAGCTCCATACCTTATGGCTTCCTTAGCATACGAAAATTCAACATGACCACTTAAAATTACAACCTTGATATTTGGCATTTTAACTTTGATTACTTTCATAAGCTCCAGCCCATTCATCTTTGGCATTCTAACATCGGTTAGAACGATATGAGGATGCCAAAGCTCACAAAGCTCTAAGGCTTCGATACCATCCTTTGCTGCACCAACCACGGAGATGCCCATTTTATCCCATTGCATGGTTGTGGTCAAACCATCTCGTATTACCTTTTCGTCATCTACGATCAATAATTTAATCATTTAATCCCCTCCCCTATGCAGCTTTGGTATCCTGATCCTAACACTTGTCCCCCTGTTTTGCTCACTTTGTATGGTGAGTCCATAGCTTTCCCCGTAATAGATTTTTATGCGATCCTGGACATTTTTTACACCATATCCGTCATGCTTGGAATCCTCATCAAAAATCGTTGCCAATCGGCTACTCTCGATTCCCTTGCCATTATCCTTTACCTCAAAGATGATGTCATCACCCTCTTCTTTTCCTGATACTTCTATACGCCCTCCACAATCCATATCGGAAATGCCATGGAGGAGAGCATTTTCAACCAAAGGCTGTAGGATTAATTTGATTAATTCATAATGAAATAGCCCTTCGTCCACCTTCACTATAATCTCAGGCTTTTCCTCATACCGAAGGAGCTGAATATATAAATAGCTTTTTAAATGCTCAACTTCCTTCCCGATTGTCGTGACTTCCTTTCCTTTATTTAGCCCCAGCTTAAAGAAGTTCGACAAATTGGAGATAATCTCTTCCGTAATCGGTGCATCCTCCATTCTGGAGGACCAATAGGCGATATCCAGGGTATTGTATAGGAAATGCGGATTAATCTGTGATTGCAGGGCATCCAGCTCTGCTTCCTTCTTCTTGATTTTTGTCAAATACACTTCCTCAACCAACTCTTTAATCCGATTCACCATCTGATTAAAGCTTCTGCTGAGCTGTCCAATCTCATCCTCTCGTTCACTATCAACGGTCACACTAAAATCACCCTTTTCTACCTGCTTCATAAAGCCGGTCAGGGTACTGATTGGGTTAGAAATACGCGTTGATACAAGATAAAAGAACAACAAGGAAATTAAAATAGCGATTAGTGTTAGGAATAGGGTCAGGTTTCTTGCGGAATCCACCTTATGCATTAATTCCTCATAGGGTACCTGACCAAGATAAATCATGTCATGAAGATCGGATTGAAAAAATGTGATTATCACATTCCTTCCATCTATCTTCTCCTTATAATATCCTTCCTTTTTATCGAAAACCGTACTATAGTAGCTTTTGCTATGTAGATCACTGCCAAGCTGTGCTTTATCCGAATGAGAAATCACTACACCCTTTTTATTGGTAATAAAAAAATATCCCGTCTGACCAAGCACGATATCTTTGTAAATACTATTTACAACCTTTTCATTGATATCAATTCTCAATGTTCCCAATTGATTTTGAAAGTCATTGATGTCCTTTATTTGCCGATAAAAGGACATGATATATTGCTCTCCCAGAGTATAGTAATACCTTCTATAGGTGGATGTCAGTATATATGACCCATCCTCCGGCACCTGGAACACAGGTGCCTCCTCCACATCCATAATAAAGGAGGATCCTGCTGATTCAAACTTCAAATTGTTTTTACCAAATACATTAATGGCAGCAATAAAGGATTTTGAATTGGTAAGGTTCGCATATTCCTCATTGATACGTATTAACAATTCCGTGGATTGATCATGCTCCGCTTCCTTAAGCTTTAAAAATTTTCTGACCTCTCTGTTGGCAATTGTATATTTTGAGATATCCTCGGAATTTCCATAGATGGAATTCATATTCTTATCTATCTGCTTTAAGGTCTCAACCGTAGTCTCGCTAACCTTAGTCTCGATCATATCCTTTATCCACCAAAACGAAATCAATTCGACAGAAGTAATGATTACGATTGCGACAATGATAAAAGAAAGTGTCATTTCTGACTTTAAATGTTTCATTTTTAACATACTTCCACCCCACATTTCGTTTTTTCATATAAACTCATACTATCATAGCAGACATTATTCGTCAATTTTTACTAAAAATAAGCTTCTAGGCAAATGCGAGTACTACAGAATCCTAGGTCTCATCGCTTTATACGTAAAAAGACATGAATGCAGTTGTCCCTTCCGGTAACAACATCCATTCATGTCCTTACTTTGTTAAATATTGATTGATGCTAATCAGTAATAAATCAAAGGGTAGCTGATGCCAGCATATCATAAATCAAGGTTTGATTAACCCCCGATCAATGTAGCTTTGAACCGCTATTTTGATTGTTACAATATTTGTATATTTCGGTTTGTACTCCAATCGTTTTTTATTAACTGTTTTCGTTAAATCCGACCTCCACTGCATCTGGTACAACACCGGAATATTTTTTCATAGAGAGCCATTGAATTAAGGTAATACCCAAGTTCGTAAATATGGTGATTATAACAATATTTTGTATTCCGCTGATTGGTATGACAACGGCCGCAAAGCTCGAACCGATGGCACTACCTAGGGATAGAGCAGAGCTATTAATGCTGATGATAAAGCTGGATCTATTCTGTGTCTCCTGAGCAATACCGGTATTCAACTGCAGACCTGTGAACCAAGCACTCATGATCCATAATATAATAAAGAAGAGACTTAGCCACATAACGGATTGAGAAATAAATATGAATACCGTCAGGGTCAATTGAAGCACAGCTCCTATTTGCATTGATTTGGCATAACCAATGCGATCGGATACCTGACCACCGATGTAATTACCGATAAAGCTGGCAATTCCCATAATAACTAGAAGCATGCTCATAGAAGCTTCTAAGGATGGGAAAAGAAGCAATAGATAGGGAGTAACGTATGTAAAAAGAGCATTATATCCTACAAACATAGTGATCGTGTATATGATTATGAGTACGGTCTTTTTATCTTTAAAGTATATCAATTCGTTACGTAGGTTCAGCTTTGTAGCTTCATGATCGCCTTTCGGCAGAAAAAATTGAAAGAAAATAAGAGATACCATCATAAGGATGTTCAAAATCCAGAAAATGCTTCTCCAATCCAAAACAGCAGATAAAACACGTGTCAAGGGTACACCAACTACCAGCGCCAAGGAGGCCCCCATAATCAGAATTGCCATAGATCGGCCTCGCCTTTCTTTGGATGAAAAGGACAAAACCGTTGACGTAGCCAATACACTATAGCTATTGGCTGATATCCCCATAATCAGCCGAGTAATCAGCAGCTGTCCAAAGCTCATGGCATAGATCAGTGCCAGGGTCATTAGAATTGTGATAAATAGCATGATCTTCAGCATCTTGATTCGCTCGATTTTCCTCAATACGATCAAGGTAATGGGTACGCCGAAAGCGGCCCCATAGGCATACATGGTATTTAACAAGCCGGAATTAGCAACTGTAATGTTCAAAGATAGAGCAACCTTATCTAGAATCCCATTAAACACAAAACCCATCATTGCAACCACAAAGTTCATTAAGGTAAAAACAAATAAAATATGACTTGTCCTTTTCATTTCCTTCTCCTTTTACATATAAGTCTCCCAGCGGACCTATTTGCAACGGAAGGTCCTCGCTGTCATATCTCACCCCATTTTGATCCTGCGCGCCTACTTTAAACCCGGAAGCAGGTTGGCTTCAACCGTCAAAACGAATTAATGTATTGTTGATTAATCAGGAAGGATGGAGTATGATAGATACATGATATAACCTAAACCTGACTTTAGGTCAATACTTTTATGAATATTTGGTAATTTTTATTTAATTTAGGAGGTTAGTATTATGACTTATTCCATTGGTGAGGTATCCGAACTGTTAAGCATATCCATTTCGACCTTACGCTATTATGACAAAGAAGGCTTGCTGCCCCTTGTCAACCGAACGTCCGGTAATATCCGCGTATTTAATGAAGCCGATATAGAATGTCTGAAAATGATCGAATGCTTAAAAACAACGGGAATGCAGCTAAAGGATATTAAGCTGTTTTTCCAGTGGTGCGAAGA
>JAEYXC010000268.1 GCA_023428655.1 Bacillota bacterium
TTAATCTTGTAGTGAGGTGATTTAAATTGGTCATTGTAAAAATTGCCGGTGGTTTAGGCAATCAAATGTTCATGTATTGCTATGCAAAGGCGCTTCAGCGAAGAGGGTATCAGGTATATTTAGATACGGAGACCTTTTTTGAACATGAACAGTCCTTGCAATCAAAATGGAAAAAATCAAATATTTATAGCTGTGGTTTGGACAATTTTCAAATCGATATCCCGCAAATAGAACCGAGTAAAAGCTGGTTCAAATATCTGGTGGGGAAGAAGAAGAAGGAATGGGTTGCAGAGTTTTGTACGAAATACGGACTTTTTCATTATTATGATTGGACTAATACAAAATTTAATGATAAATATCTGAAGGAAATGATGTATATCCAGGATCGATCCTATGTAAGCGGCTATTTCCAGACGGAAAAGATATTCGCAAAATTTGCAAAGGAAATTCGTCAAAGCTTTTTACCCAAAAAGGAAATTAATTTTCCTGCCAATTTTTTGTCGAAAAGAACGCCGGGATTGCCTCTTGTCAGTCTGCACTTTCGAAGAACCGATTATAAATATACATCGAATTTGGATATGCTTGAATTGAATTATTATATGAAAGCAATTGATTATCTAAAGGAGAAGATAGGCCGCTTCGATCTATGTGTTTTTTCGGATGAAAGTAGCTGGGTAAAAGAGAATCTGACCTTTGATTCTATGAACATCATGTATATCTGTGATTACGGGAAGTTTAAGGATTATGAAGAGCTGCTGCTAATGAGCTACTGTAATCACAACATTATCGCGAACTCCACTTTTTCCTGGTGGGGAGCTTGGTTAAACAGGAATCAGGATAAGATAGTGATTGCGCCGGAGATATGGCTGAATAATAAGGATTATCGAATCGTACCGGACCAATGGATTAAAATGTAACGCTGATTAATATATTTTAATAAAGGGTCTTTGCTATGGTGACAGAAAAGGGAGGAAGCCGGATGAAAATAGCGGTGGCAGGTATCGGATATGTTGGGTTATCAAATGCGATTTTATTGGCTCAGCATCATGAGGTAACCGCAGTAGATATTGATAAAGAGAAGGTACAAATGATTAATGAGGGGAAGTCGCCGATTATTGATCGTGAGGTATCGGAGTATTTGTCAGCGGGACAGCTTCGGCTAAGGGCGACAACGGATGCAACAGAAGCTTATGCTGATGCAGAGTTTATCATCATATCAACACCAACCAATTATGACCAAATATTAAATTACTTTGATACCTCCTCCGTTGAGAAGGTGATAGAGACAATACTTCCGTTGAATCAGCGAGCAACCATCGTGATTAAGTCCACGGTTCCCGTTGGTTACACGGAAATGATTTGCAGGAAATATAACACAAATAGGATTTTATTTTCTCCAGAGTTCTTACGAGAGGGAAATGCGTTACTGGATAACCTATATCCCTCTAGGATTATTGTTGGTATTCCGAAAGAGGAAGCTCATGTAAGGGAAAGTGCGGTAGTATTTTCTGAGCTTTTGCAGAAGGGTGCCTTGAAGAAGGATATTCCTACTCTGTTGATCGGTGCAACAGAAGCGGAAGCAATTAAATTATTTGCTAATACATATCTTGCACTTCGGGTTGCATATTTCAACGAACTGGATACCTACGCGGAGTCCAGGGACTTGGATACCAGGCAAATTATTGAAGGGGTCTGTTTGGATCCCAGAATAGGAAATCACTATAACAATCCATCCTTTGGTTATGGTGGCTATTGTCTGCCCAAGGATACAAAGCAGCTACTGGCCAACTATGCAGATGTTCCAAACAATATCATGTCTGCAATTGTGGATGCGAATCGAACCAGAAAGGATTACATTGCGGATCGAATCATAGCGATGAAGCCGGAGGTGGTAGGGATTTATCGTCTTACCATGAAGGCAAATTCGGATAACTTTCGCGAGTCCTCCGTGCAAGGGGTAATGAAGCGCCTAAAAGCAAAGGGCATTGAGGTGATAATATACGAACCCTCCATGCAGGATGACAAATTTTTTAATTCAAAGGTTGTTCGAAATCTAGATGAATTTAAAGAAAAATCGGACATTATTGTGGCAAATCGTTATAGCGCAGAATTAGAGGATATCAGACATAAGTTATATACGCGTGATATCTACTTTAGAGATTGATTATACCATTACAATCATGAGAAGGATGTAGTGCTTGAATATGATTTCATTCAGTACTACAGAGAAGCTTCATAGGAGGAGAAGAGAGTGGAAACTACGATTGGAATTAAGGGTCGAGTATATCTAATCACCGGAGCAGCTGGTTTTATCGGCAGCCATCTGGCCAAAGAATTACTGGAGCAGGGAGCGCAGGTGATCGGCATTGATAATTTAAATGATTATTACGATGTGAGTTTGAAGCACTCTCGACTGGAATTGTTGCTACCATATCAAGGCTTTACCTTTATTCATGATGACATAATCAATAAAGATTCCTTAATGGAGTGCTTTCGTATGTACAAACCGGAGATCGTGGTGAATCTTGCTGCTCAAGCCGGTGTAAGATATTCATTAGAGAATCCGGATGCCTATATACAAAGTAATATCATAGGGTTTTACAACATCCTGGAGGCCTGTAGAAGCTATCCGGTAAAGCATCTGATCTATGCTTCATCCAGCTCCGTTTACGGTGCCAATCAAAAGGTACCCTTTGAAGAGCAAGACAATGTGGATAATCCGGTATCCTTATATGCGGCTACAAAAAAATCGAATGAGCTGATGGCTTACAGCTATAGTCATTTGTTTCATATTCCCACAACCGGAGTACGTTTTTTTACCGTTTATGGACCAATGGGAAGACCGGACATGGCATATTTTGATTTTACCAATCGCTATTTTCGTGGTGAGCCGATCCGAATATATAATAACGGAGATTTTGTGAATGATTTATATCGTGATTTCACCTATATTGATGACATTGTCAATGGGGTAATCAGGCTTTCGATGGCAGATATTTCTAAGGACGAGCTGTATCATATCTATAATATCGGAAATAACCAGCCGGTTAAGCTGATGTATTTCATTGAGACCCTGGAACACGCCTTGAGTAAGGCCCTGGGAAAAGAGGTACAGTTTGATAAGATTTATGAACCCTTCAAGCTAGGAGATGTTCCAAAAACCTATGCCTCAATTCAGAGATTGGAGGAGGCGGTTGGCTTCAGGCCCTCCACTTCAATCGAGATAGGCTTACAGAGGTTTGCTGACTGGTATATTGGTTACTACCAATATCGTAAGGAGTAATGATGATGAAGTACTTACAACAAACTTTAACGGCCCATTCCCATCTGATTGAATGGATTGATAAAATTATATTTTATACTCACGCACAGAATTACGACAAAGCATTGCGTATCCTGACGGAGGTATATAGTTGTCTTGATACCGGCATGGAGCAGCTTCAAGCCATAGCAGGAGAAGAGAGAATATCCGAACTAGGAGATATTTTGAAGGATATCTTCCAGGCACAGAATAATAAGGACTATGTGTTGGTGGCGGATTTACTAGAGCTTCGGCTACGTAGATATTTAATTCAGCTACAGGAGGATATTATTTATAGTGAGGGATTTTCCTTGGGTGAGGCAATGTTTGAGGATAATCGAGCAACCATCAGGGAGGTGGATGCAGAGCTTTGTGAACTGCTATATGGGGGGATTTCTCCATTTAAGCTGGCGGATAAGGGCTATGAGATTGAGTTCTCCTCCTGTGGACTAATGACCTTGGCAATGACCGATTCTATGGGACGTTATTATGTGCACAGCAACAGCAGGGCATCTAAGGAAGCATTTACACTGGCAAATGCTTGGTATGAAGAAGAAAAAACGAAATATATCGTATACGGCTTTGGATTGGGGTATCATATCCAGGAATTGTTGCAGTTGGATAGCAGTATACAAATCGAGGTATACGAAGCAGATCTCAATATATTAAAATTAGCGGCAGCTTATACG
>JAEYXC010000461.1 GCA_023428655.1 Bacillota bacterium
AACAAAGAGACTAAGGATATGGCAGTTGATAACATACTTCATATGATTAATAATTATCTCAATTGCTCCTTTTGTGACTATGTTGTATTTAGTTGGGTTATGGACAAAAATGATGTTTATCAAAAAATAATTGAGAGTATTCATAGGGAAGATATTAAACTATATGAGATTACTTTAAATTGTTCGGAAAAGGCCTTAGTTGACAGATGGCAAAAGGATCCCATATGCGATTGGAGAATAGATGAATGGCTTAATATTAGTAAAAAATCTTTAAGATATTTTGAAGGGTTAGATACTATTTTAATTGATACCAGCAATATATCAGCACTTGATGTAGCTGAAAGAATTAATGAATTTGTGGTGAATTGAGAATTTTTTTACTCAATTGTTATAACATGCGAATTTGTGATTATTAATATAAGTGGAGGATTTTGAATATGATATACCTCGTCCGACAAGGTCAAACTGATTGGAATTTATTTAAAAGGTGTAACGGTGTTACAGAGACTTTTTTGAATCAAACAGGAATTGAACAGTCGAAATTGCTAGCAGAAAACTTAAAGGATATCAAGTTTGATGTATGCTTTTGCAGTCCCCAGAAACGTACTCTTCAGACGTGCGAAATCATCTACAAAGAACCGATAGTGTTTGATGATCGGCTTATTGAAATAATTTGTGGAGAGTTTGAAGGGAAAGAGGAAACGACAGAAATGTTGAAACAGTTATGGCAAGCAGTCACCGATGGAGAAAAGGGTACTGAGAAATTTGATGACTTTCTAAAACGGAACTTCGATTTTTCTGACATGATTAAGGCTGAATACAAAGGGAAAAATGTTTTAATTGTTACTCATGCAGCAAATGTACGAGCCATAACCTATTATTTTTTGGGTATGCCGAAAGATTATAATTTTAATAAAACCCCAATAAAAAATGGTGAGGTGATTACGTTTGTAAATTAGATGTTCCCGGTGGAAAATACGGAAACTTATGTATGGAAGCTTTACAGATCAAAAGTGATCTATAGGCATATATTAAAATGGGAAGTCCTATAATAAGACTTACCAGGCGTTTTATAAAGCGCGAGACGGAGTTTGAGCAATTGTGAAAAATCCAAATCATCTCAACGTTACAAATGAGGGTATGAAAAAACCCTGTAATAGAGTCTTCTATGACTTGATTTAGAAAGCGGATGGATTATATCCAAAGTCATCTGCTTTTGTTATTATCTCACACAACTTGTTATTGACAATTATTTCTGATATACTCAATTCATCAAATCAAAATTTGTAGGAGAGTATTTTTATGAATATAGAAATACAAAGACTTTCACCAGAACTCATAGAAGATTACTTGCATTTCTTTGATATTACTCCGCATTCAGAAAAGCCAGATCGTAATGAATGTAGGTGTTATTGTGTTTGGTGGTGTGGCGAAAATCAGAATAATGAGATTTTTGAAAAATACTTAGAAACAAAAGAAAAAAGAAGAGAGTATGCAAGAAGTAAGATTATTGAATCTAAAATACAGGGCTATTTAGCATTTTGCGACAGGCAGGTGGTGGGCTGGTGTAACGCGAATGTAAAAAGTGAATGTTACGATTGCTTTTGCTGGCGTAACTTTATGGGAGAGGTTCACAGAGAAGACACTGCAGACAAGATTAAGGCAATCTTCTGTTTTGCTGTTTCACCAGAATTCCGAGGTAAAGGAGTTGCGTCAAAATTACATGAGAGAGTTTGTCAAGACGCGAAAGCAGACGGATTTACATGTATAGAAGCCTATCCAAATGGTAACTTTTTAAATCAAGCAGAAGATTATATGGGACCTCTCGATATGTATAGAAAAGCTGGATTTGTTGAGTCGTATACAATTGCTAAAAAAGTAGTGATGAGAAAGAAAATATAGTTTGGTACTCTACATATATACAACTTCCAATTTGTCGAGTAGATATTCAAACGAGAGGTTTTGATACTCTCGCCATTAATATTTAATCAGGGATTCTATCTTGGAACATGATTGCAAGTTCTCCCCTGACCGTAAAATAGTCTATCCGGAGGTACATCCATATCAAAGCTTCTATAGCTGCTATTAATTTTCTTTTACTTATAACCATTTCTTGCATTGTCACTTTCTGAACGAGCAGAACGCTCATAGCCTAAGTGGTTATCCATTTCTGCTTCCATCATCCCCTTGATGGTTCCCTCAAGAAGGTCTTTGAGTGCGTATTGGATGTCTTCAGCCGACTCAATATCATATTCATGGATGTCCGATTTATCCGTATATTCTTTCAAGGGTTTTGGATCATATACAGGATTATGTTCATCAATCGGCATATCATAATGTTCACTTATACTGACAAATTTGCTATCTTCTAAAATATCTTCTTCCCCCATATCTAATTGATATATCCAACCGAATTATTCCTATTTTACCACAAAGCATTAAAATCATCTATATAATAACCCGATAAAAAGGAAAGTGTATTTAGCTAGTTACTTTCATTTTCCTGGATTTTCGTATAAGTGAAAGCAAAACTGACATATTTAATTCTTTCGGATAAAAGGAAAAAGAATACAAGGTTTCCCCCTTTTAGGAGAGGCAATCATAGTATGGGATGTGAAGCATGGGAGAAAAGACAGATATACATAACAAGTCTTGAGAATTCTTAAGTATACATGATTATCTTGATTACCCTAATAATTTCTGTTAAATTTTATGTGAAACCCTTTTTACATAAATAATTTCATAAATTCAAATGCATTCTGTCACAAATTGATCGACTGAATTGTTCTATAGATAAGAGTTATAATTCTAACAGAAACATAGAAAGGAGGATGCTACAATGGATGACCAGCAGCTGGAGCAGATTATATTTCAAGTAAAGCACGGAGATCTGCAGCAATTCAATCGAATCATCGAATGTTACCAGAAGCCATTGTATCATTATATCTATTGTATCGTTAATTGTACTCAGGACGCTGAAGATATTGTACAGGATACATTTTTGATGGCTCTTAGTAAAATAAATCAATACAAATCAGACACTAAATTTTCAGCATGGATGTATCGAATAGCACGCAACATTTCCTACAACTATATAAAAAAACGAAAGAGAATTCTATTGTTCGATTGTTCGGATATAACGACGATGATAGAGGATCGAAATCCTTCGTTTGTAATTGAAAATGACTTACAGCAAAGGATGAAGGAGGTTTTTCAGCGTATGACCTTTCAGGAAAAACATATTCTGGTACTTCGTATTTATGAGGAGAAGTCTTATGAGGAAATCGCGTACATCATGAAGATCAGTCAAAGTGCCTGTCGAAAGAAATATGAACGTGCCCGTAAAAGATTTGTTACATTATATCAGAATGATTATAAGGAGGAATATAGATATGGATGTAGAGAAGAACTTAAAAATGTATTTTGAGCAACAGATCGATACCATACAAGAGGACATTGATTTTTGTAATAGGAAGATAGAAAATGTCAAAATACATAAGAGAAATCATATTCCCACAAGGCTTGCTGTAGTTATAGTCTTAATAATCAGCTTGACAGGTACCGGTATTGTTTACGGTGATACAATTGTGACCTACATTAAAAACTTGAATTTCTTTCATTCAAACGGTGATGTTGCCTGGTCAATTGAAACAAAAAAAGAACTGGGCTCTTATGCAGATATTGTAGATACGAACTATAGCCAATTACGTTTAATGCCGGGGCAAGCAGTAGCAATCTATACGGTAGAGAATAATCCGGATGAGATTATCGTCTGTCAGCAAGAACCGCTGGTTTTTGTTGATGTAAATGAGTTCAATTCATATAAAATTAATTCTTTAGATTATACATTTGCACCGGAAATACTTCAAGATTACGAATTTCATGAGGGGAGAGTGACTTTTGATACCATACTTCCAGACAATTATTCTAAACTTATGAAGGATGAAGCTAGAGCAACAGGTAAAAATGTTGTAGTAAAGAATGTGGAAACCTCATCCGAGGTACAGTCGGTTTTCGTAGATTATTACAACAAGGAGGATTCGGATAACTTCCCGAGCTTTACTGTTCAAATCGTGAAATGGATGGGTGATGAATTAATAGAGGCAACAAATGAAGAAGGGATGCCTACCAATCATTATGAGAAAATTATGCTTGGAGAATCGGAGGTTTTATATTCGGAATTATCTAGACGTAAGGAGATTAAATGGGTTGCTTCCGGATATTATTATAACGTTTCATCAAATCAAAAAATAATGACCAAAGAGGAACTCCTTCGTATCACGGAAGCATTAGCCCTAAAGGAGGAATAATTAGTTTCGCTATGAACTTCTTCCTAATGTTCGGTCTGTATGAGTACGAATTTAATCTAGACGAAGTCATAAAAAAGAGCTAGCTTTTGCTGGTTCTTTTTTTATGACAGCGCAAGACGGCGCACGAGGTGGACCTCGGCTCAGCGCGGACCGGAGACATTCGAACATTACCGTGATCCGTAAACCCTATAAAATAAAGGAGAAAAGCACACTGTCTATCAAGTGTCTACAGCCTGTCTACATCTGTTTTATTAGGAAAATCTTGTTTGTAAATATTGATGTGATTATATATAAGTGATATGATTCATAGGATAGAGAATGTTTTATCAAGCGATAGACACTAATGTTAGCAACTGTGAAATGAAATTTATTTATATAATGAGGGGGAGTAGGATAATGCGAGATGTTCATGTACATTTTTTACATGGAAATGGTGAGGGCTATAATATTGATTTTTTTGAGGGTTTTATCAAAGCTGCTCAAAATACAGGGCTTGATGAAATATACTTGCTTGAACATACCCACCAATTCATTGAGTTTGAGAAAGTATACGAACCAATAAGGACATACAACGATTATCAGCGTAACTGGATATGTAAAAATATGAACAGTACGATAAAAGAGTATATTAATTTTATAGAAACAGTAAAGGATACTCAATACCCTGTAAAAGTTAAATTTGGTCTTGAAGTTTGTTATATTCCTGAAACTGCTGACGTACTAGCAAGCATTCTTGACGAATATGAGTTTGATTTTCTTACAGGCTCTGTACATTGGATTGATGGTTGGGGATTTGACCATACAGGACAGAAAGGGCTTTGGAACAGTATGAACGTAAATGAGGTTTATAAAAGGTACTATAACATAATGTTCCAATTATGCGAAAGCGGTCTTTTCACTGGTCTTGCGCATCCTGATTCAATTAAGTGCTTTGGTTACATACCTGATACTGACTTAACCGATTATTATAATGAACTATCTTTTCTTTTATGTAAACATGGTATGTATGCTGAAAATAGTGGTGGTCTACGGTTAAATTATTGCGCTGATTTGGAGTTAGGTCTGAATTCAAAATTGCTATCTGTTTTTAAAAAAAATAATGTGAAAATTGCGACAGCTTCTGATGCGCATAAACAAAGCGATGTTGGTGCAAATATCCTTGAACTTGAAAATATGCTCAAAGATTAGTTTACATATAATAAGCATTATCTGAAGTTAGGTTGGTTCGACTTCGTAAGCAATAGTGAAGTAATAATTCGGAACTTATAAGGGGACATTGAAATAGTGGAAAATTATTTTTGGAAAGCTTTATAAGGTGGGTGTCTACAAGTGACTAAAGGCTATAGATACATATAAAAATCGGGAAGCCTTGAAATATCAAGACTTCCCAACTATTTCGTTAAGCGCGAGACGGCGCACGAGGTCCGGTGGACCTCGGTTATGCGCGGACCGGAGCGGAGCGGAGACATTCGAACTTCGAGTCCAGGATTGGACTCGAATAAAGTAAAAAAGGATATCCATCAGGATATCCTTTTACTTTATGACAGCGCGAGACGGGATTCGAACCCGCGACCCTCGCCTTGGCAAACCTAAGGCTTTTCGCGCGAATCCCGCTCTGATGGTTTGGGGCTCAAGCTACAGCCCTTATACATAAAGGCTTTGGGGACTTGCTTATTCACCCTTAAAAAAACCACTTGTCTGGTTTTGACTGAAATAAACTGAACTTTTCTGAAAGATAAGGGTGAAAAAGTGGGTGAATTGCTCACCCTTATGGGCGGTATTCGGGGTGAGTAGTAACGCTCATTTTAAAACCATGTTAGGTGGAAGCTCTATGCTAGCATTTGTTGTGGTTTCCTGTAGGGAAAATTTTTGCGGAGGGAACTGCAGCGAAAATAACAACCAAGCGCTTAGGCGCTTGCCCCTTAGGGGGAAATGTGTATTCCAAGGAGCGATAGCGAGTTGGAACGCCTAAGAACGGCGAAGATGTTGTCAAGTCGGCAGACGAGACAATTTCGTAGCAGCGTTACTGGCGGCATGGAGCAAAGGCGATGTCTCACCTCATTTTTTTATGTATGGGAAGGTTTATGATGTCTGTGCATTTT
>JAEYXC010000474.1 GCA_023428655.1 Bacillota bacterium
TGATTCTCCATACTGTCTATGAAGCATATGGCGGAAGCTCTGAAACATAACAATGAATATAATCAAGGATACAATAATCAGGAAGGAGGATGCTTTTATAAATTGTTTTCTGAAGCTATGTTTTTCGTTGATTCCCTTCATATGATCTCCCATCCTCACTCAACTATCCGTTTTTAGCGCCGCTCATTCCATTGACTTCTCATTTTGATCGAAATACTTCTAGCACCGATATCCTCCGTAACCATCTCATACAGATTGGTAATCATGATATTTTCGAACTCATATCCGTTTTTCATCTTGGGTCTATAATAAGCATAATCCTTCTTCTGTGATAATGCCAGTGCCTTGATCTGTGGTATTGTTGTGGAATATTCTTGTTCAATCCAATCACGCAGGGCAGTTCTTGTTGGAAGTGTTCCACCGTCCTTATTGGTAAAGGTCTTCATCTGAACCTCCGGTGAGGTTGCCCATACAATAAACATCCAGGCTGCCAGCTTCTTTTTGTCATCGGAATAGCTATTGATTCCAATCCCGGAGCCTCCGTAAATATTGGCACTTCGAACGGATCCCTTGGGTAGGGTACTATAACCCACCTTACCTGCCAGGTCTGAATTTTCAACTGCGGATATGTTCTCGTCCCAGTTTATCATCATGGCTGCTTCCCCTGAGGTAAATGCATTGGCCGCCTCATCCCAGGTATATCCCTGTCCGTTATCCGGGTTCAATGCAATAATTTCCTTGAATTTTAGCAACGCTGTATGGAATTCTGTGGTTCTTGACAGAAGCTGCGGTCCCGTAGCGGTACCAAGGCTTACAATCTTTTGATTATTAAAGTAGTCACCGCCATATGCGCCCAAAACACTGGAAAATGCAGTATAGATAGAGTTATGCTTTGCAGACATGGTCAAGCTTGCGTGCTTCACCTTGTCTTTATCCACATTTTTATTAATCCAGTTCGCTACTCCAATATATTGATCCCAGGTAAAATCACCGCTGCTGGGATCCGGGTCAAAGCCAAGATCCATTATCATCTGATCGCGGTATTCCATAAAGATATCCTTGCGATAAAATAGGATCATCGTGGTAGAATCAAAGGGTATACTAAGCAGCTTCTCCTTCTTGCCAAAGTATGAAGAAACCTCCAGCTGCTCCTTCGGAAAGCTTTCTAAGCCTCCAACAATATGGGGGAGACCTTCCTCTTTTTCATAATTGTTCAGATCCTCCAGCCCGTTGGAAAACCGATTTAAGGTCTTATACGGATCCACATAGATTACATCATACTGAGCAGTTTTCGAGATGAACTCCATATTGATTTTTTCTTCCAGGGTATTAAAATCCATTCGCTTGATATTCACCTTAATTCCTGTTACCCTTGTGAATTCCTCGCTCTCCTTGGATAGAATGTTAGCACTAATATTATCCTCACAGATAAAGTTCAAAATGATTCCTTCACATTGCCTCCAGTCGAAGGTCGCTGGAGCTGTGACATTGCCAAAGGGACTAGGCTCCTGTCCAAAGAGCTCGGTACGTAGCTCCTTATTATCCGCTTTCTTCGTACAGCCGGCCGTTATTAAAATCATTATGAGGAAGATAGCCATTAACCCTTTTATTCTTAATAATTTACTCTGTTCCATGGATTATCCTCCTTACTGTTTATGATGGATGGTTCATATATTCTACTTATTATAACCTTTTTCGCTTATCCTATCTATTATCTTAAATCAAACCTATACTTTCTGCAATTCCTTTTGTTAATTTTGGAAGCATAAAAAGCGCCCCAGAAGGAGCGTTTTTTATGCTTTAAGACCATATTGATCCGTTTTATATGATTAACCTATTTTGATTACTGCCTTTACAACATCATTTTTATTATTGATTACAAAGTCAAAGGCCTTTGCTGTATCGGTAAAATCAAACTCATGTGTTACAATGCCGGATACATCGATAATTCCCTTTGCGATGGCATTGATTGCCTTCGGATAGATATTTCTGTAACGGAAAACGGAGTTTATGGTAGCTTCCTTACCCATGATTTTAGCAAAGTTATAATCAATGATATCTTCCGGAGCCATTCCTACAAGCACGATCGTTCCGCCACGCTTCACCAGATATGCAGTCTGCTTAATTGTAATCTTGCTTCCCGCTGTTTCGATTACAACATCGACACCCTTACCCCCGGTAATCTCATCCATCTTTGCAACGGCATCCTCTTCCTTTGCATTGATTACTCGGGTAGCTCCAAGCTTCATGGCATATTCCAGTCTCTTTGGCATTACATCCACAACAGTAATATCCGTTGCGCCATACGCTTTGCAGGCAAGGAGTGTAACCAAACCGATACAACCGGAACCAAGAATTACTACGGAGTCTCCTAATTTGACATTACCCTGTGCTGCGGCATGCATACCTACGGCAAGAGGTTCAACTAACGCACCCTCCTTTGAGGTGATATTGCTTGGTAATTTAAAGCACATATTTGCGGGGAACGCAATATAATTCTCCAGACAGCCATGGTAGGGGGGTGTTGCAAGGAATTCTACATCCGGACAAAGATTGTATTTGCCATCCTTACAGAATTCACACTGTCCACAGGTTATTCCGGGCTCAAGGGCTACCTTATCGCCTACGCTAAGCTCTGTTACCTTACTTCCGATCTCTACAATCTCACCTGCACACTCATGTCCAAGGATAAAGTCACCATTTACAATGAAATCACCGATGGAGCCATGCTCTAAATAATGAACATCCGAACCGCAGATACCAACGTATTCCAGCTTCACTAAGACCTGATCCTCTTTAATCTTCGGTACTTCCACATCTCTCATTTCCATTTTATTAAGACCTGTCATGTATACCGCTTTATTCGTCATAATCCATTCTCCTTTTCATATTGTTTATATTGAACCTTAGTTTCCATGTTCTTAATACTCTGGTACTGTTCTAACTTGAATAATCTTAAGGAAAAATTATTATGCTGCTTGCTTTTCCTCAACCAGAATAACCTTTCTTGTCTTCTTCGATTTGGAGCGGATATCCCAGATTACAGCCAGTGCAATAATTGCGCCCTTTACAATCTGCTGAATATATGAATCTACACCAACTAAGTTCATGATATTATTCAAGCATCCGATAATGAACGCGCCGGCCAGGGTTCCCATGGTAGTACCCACACCACCGGAGAAGCTGGTTCCACCGACGATGGCAGCAGTTAAGCCTTCCATCTCATATCCAACCGCACCGTTGGGTAAGCCCGCATTAACACGTGACATGAATAAGATACCTGCAATACCTACCAATACACCATTGATAATAAATACGATGTATTTGTTTTTCTTTACATTAATACCTGCTGCTACGGAGGCTTCTTCATTGCCGCCGATGGCATAGAGGGAACGGCCCAGCTTGGTGTGCTTTAATAGGTACCAGATTAATATCGTAATCACCACTGTAATAATAATGGAGATCGGGATCGGTCCGATGGTACCTTGACCGAAGATTACATAATCCTTTAGCTGATTTAAGTTCTGTCCTTTTGTGAAAAGCAATGCGATACCTCTTGCAACCTGCTGCATCGCTAAGGTTGCGATGAAGGGCGGTGCATTTAAATTTGTAATCATTACCGCATTTACTATGTTACATGCAACTGCAACCACGATTGCAACGATGACTGCCAAGCCGAGGGAACCGGTTGACTGATAAGTACTGATGGATAACACACCGGATAAAGCAAGTACGGCACCTGAGGATAGATCCAGCATACCACTGATAATTAAAAGCATTTCACCATAGGCCAGGATGGTACTTACCGCAAGCTGCTTCATAATATTAGATATATTATTTGGTGATAAAAAGTTCTGGTTCATAATACTGCATAAGAAAATCATTGCGAACAGTACTATAAATATGGAATACTTCTCCTTGGCCGGAGTATTTTTAATTTTGTTTAACATTTCATATCCTCCTATATACTAGTAGCAAATTTCATGATGGCTTCTTGACTAAACTCGTTCTTGGAAAGCTCGCCGGTTATCTTTCCTTGGTTCATTACATAAATTCTGTCACACATACCGATTAACTCCGGCAGCTCAGAGGATACCATGATGACTGCCTTACCCTGCTTTGCCATTTCCACCATAAGCTTATATATTTCGAACTTGGCCCCGACATCAATACCTCTGGTGGGTTCATCCAGGATGAGTATTTCCGGTTCCCGTAACAACCATTTTGCAAATAACACCTTCTGTTGATTGCCACCGCTGAGGGATTGAATGGGTGTATCAAGAGATGGGGTCTTAACATTCATCTTTTTAAAGTATTCACCAACAATTCTTCTCTCTTCTTTCTCATGGGAAAATCCTTTATATATTACCTTCTCCAGACTTGAAATACTTGCATTCTCCATAACACTTCGAATGGGAATAATACCATATCGTCTTCGATCCTCCGAAAGCATTACCATCTTATGATTGATGCTGTCCGATACTTTTTTGATCGATACCTTCTTATTATTAATCAGTATTTCTCCACTGGTGAAATGGTCCAAGCCAAAGAGTGCTCTCATGACCTCTGTTCTACCTGCTCCGACCAGTCCTGCAAAGCCAACAATCTCGCCTTTTTTTGCATTGAAGTTAATATTCTTAAATACGCCTTCACTATAAAGGTCCTTTACCTCCAGAAGCTTCTCACCAATTGTAAGGCTTTCCTTTGGATATACATTCTCCATCTTACGACCAACCATGAGAGAGATAACCTGATCCATGGTCATCTCACTTGCCGGGTGACTCTCGACTACTGTTCCATCTCGGAACACAGTAATATCATCGGCAATCTGGAATACCTCATCCAGTTTGTGGGAGATATAAACGATGCTAACCCCCTGCTTCTTAAGCTCCCTTATTTTCCCGAAAAGCATCTCCACTTCTCTTTGGGTAATGGAGGAGGTAGGCTCATCCATTACGATAATTTGAGCGTTATTCGAGATAGCCTTGATGATTTCCAGCATCTGTATATCCGAAACAGTCAATGTTTTTAGCTTTTGTGTCGGCTTATAGGGTAGGTTCTCAGCTTTTAAGAATTCCATGGTCTTTTTCCTGAGTAGCTTCCAATTTACATTGCCTAATTTTGTTACCGGTAATCTACCTAAAAACAGATTTTCTTCGATGGACATCTCCGGTACATAATTCAATTCCTGTGCGATCATTGCAATCCCATGCTGTCTGGCATGAATGGGATTTTGAATTTTAACCGGCTTTTCATCGATAAAGATCTGACCGG
>JAEYXC010000475.1 GCA_023428655.1 Bacillota bacterium
GCCCATGACTTGGAGTTTGATGTGGTTGCGGAGGGAATAGAGACGAAGGAGCAGCTGGAATTTTTGAAAGAGTATCATTGTAGCTCAGGGCAGGGCTACCTTTTAAGCAGACCTGCGCCTGAAGAAATGATGCAGGAATTGTTAAAGCAGAAGTATCGATACGTAGGATAAGGGGAATAAGACTAGGGTAGTATAAGCTGATTTTACTGATCCTCTGCCTCTGCTTCTTTTACAATAGCATCAAGTACATTGATGAGATCGTGAATGGTATTAAGCTCGACATTTCGCTCCAGAATGGTGTTCTTTAGATCAATGGAGAGGGTTTCGAACTTTTCACGTATAGCAGGAGCTACATATGACATATCATCACCTGATTTCTTTATATTATAGTTGGAGCACTGTTTGAAGATTGATAAGGTAAGGAAGGTGGCACCTTGTGTGAGGGAGCCCTTATCCTTACCTTTTATTCATTTGAAACAGTCTCCTTTAGTATATCCTTGTTGGGTGATTCTATGTATAAATGGTTATCTTTCCTTGATGTTAGAAGCTTCCTTGTATGATCAAACGTCGCATTTTTAAGAAGTGTTCGCACAAAATGATGTTAGTAGGAGAAGAGGGTATAGAGTTTTATATAAAATTTATAGTTATTTTATAAAAAAGATATTGAATAACTGTTCTATATAATGTATAACATATATTACAGATAGATAATCAATAAGTAACTATGAACTAAGGAACTTGGTATCCGCCCATGTTCCAAATACAACTAAAATCTTTATATAAGGAGGAGTGGTTATTATGTTAAGACCAGCATTATTTGAAACAACAGGACCGTTATTCTTCGACAGAGTATTTCATGACTTCTTTGGAAATGGCATAAATCGTTTTGATAATTTTTCTACGGATGTCATTGATCAGGGGGATAGCTACCTATTGCAGGCTGAGCTACCCGGGTTTTTGAAAGAAGAGATTAAGATTGATCTTGATAAGGAAACCCTAAGTATTACAGCAACTCACAGTGAGGAAAAGAAGGATAATCGAGACAATTATGTTCGACAGGAGAGACGCTATCAGTCCTATTGCAGAAGCTTCCATATACCGGGCATCAAGAAGGAGAGTATTACAGCGGCCTATAATAACGGGGTATTGGAGGTAACCCTCCCCAAGGACAATACGGTTACAAATGAACCCAAAAGAATTGAAGTGAAATAATAGGAAGGAGCTGTTGTCCTGATTCCTTATCATAAAAAGAGTCGGAGAAGGAGCTGTTGCAAAAAGCAAATTTAAGCTGAAGGAAAGGACTACGTACATCCCATAATACACTGTTTGACGGACAGCTTGTAGATTTTGTATGTCAATAGCAAACATTCTTGTTTGATAATGACATACAAAACAATAAGATGTCCGTCAACCTGTGTGTGAGGGATGCATGTGGTTCCTTCCTTCATTTTTATCATGCCTTATGCCGCAGCCCTTTCTCCGATTCTTTTATATCAGAGATCTTGTCAATGATTATGCAAAGGGATTCTCTGTCGGATATAGCATATGCTTTGGCTGGTTGAAGCCGATATCAGTTACTCCGAGGTAACGGAAAACCTGATATAATATTTTGCCATAATGTCCGAAGGCTACTGCCCCGTGATGAGGATAATTCTTCTCAATCAGAACATGGCGATAGAAGCGTCCCATCTCTGGGATAGCGAACACACCAATGGAACCAAAGGAGCGTGTTGCAACAGGAAGCACCTCACCCTGCGCTACATATGCTCTGAGCTTAGCGTCCGCTGAGCTTTGCAAGCGGAAGAAGGTAATCTGTCCGGGGATGATATCACCCTCCAGAGTACCACGTGTTATATTAGGCTCCTGATTCGGCTCAAGGCTTCGTGCCATGATCTTCTGATTTTTCATAGAAGATTTCACCAGCTTACAGATGGAAGTGTTACCACAATGGAAGCCCATGAAGGTATCCTTATGGTCGTAGTTGAATTTGCCTTTAATCTCGGATTGATACATATCTGCCGGAACAGTATTATTAATATCGAGAAGGGTAACCGCGTCCTCACTGATGCAGGTACCGATATATTCACTTACGGCGCCATAGATATCAACCTCACAGGATACCGGGTAGCCCATGGCGGTAAGACGGCTATTAACATAGCAGGGTACAAATCCGAATTGTGTCTGGAAGGAGGGCCAGCATTTATTTGCGAAGGCTACAAATTCTCTTGCGCCCTTATGCTCCTCAGCCCAATCAAGCAGAGTGAGTTCATATTGAGCCAGCTTAGGAAGAATGCCCGGCATCTTGTTCCCTTCACCGAGCTCCTGCTCCATGCTCTTAATTACCTTAGGAATTCGGGGATCATTTGCATGTGCGTTGAAGGCGGCAAATAAATCAAGCTCGGAATTCTCCTCAATCTCTACACCAACATTGTAAAGCTGCTGGATGGGAGCGTTGCACGCCAAAAAATCCTGAGGGCGGGGACCAAAGGAAATAATCTTGAGGTTGTTTAATCCAACGATGGCTCTTGCCATTGGTACGAATTCGCCGATCATATCAGCTACTTCCTCCGGAGTTCCTACAGGATATTCCGGTATGTAAGCTTTGATGTTACGAAGCTTTAGGTTATAGCTGGCATTGA
>JAEYXC010000005.1 GCA_023428655.1 Bacillota bacterium
AAGGAAGAGTTTGAGGTTATCAAAAAGCATCCCTCCTTTGGATTTGAGATAATTAAGGACAACAAAGGAATAAATAAGAAGGTAAAAGAAGCGGTATTAATGCATCATGAAAAGGAAAATGGAACAGGGTACCCATATGGTCTAAAAAGCGGAAATATCAGCAGCTTTGCTAAAATAATATCCATAGCGGATGCCTTTGATGCGCTAACCTCAGAACGTGTTTACAAGAAGAGGCAGACACCCTTTGATACCTTCAAGGAAATTGAACGGATTGGTATTGGGGAGGGCTTTTATGATCCCGGAATCCTTTTGAAATTTATACATAACATTTCGCAATATTATGTCGGATCAAGGGTTATGATGAGTACAGGAAAATTTGGTGAAATAGTATATGTGCCGCCTCATAGCATCTCAAATCCCGTGGTTAGGGTGGAGGGCTCTTATATAGATCTGTCTGCTCAAAGAGGCATGAAAATATTAGAGATGCTGTAAATAACAAGCATTCAGGCATTCTGCAGTTATCCCATCCGCGATGCTTTTGCTAAGGGATAATCTCATAAAGTACAAAATACAGATTAGCATTTAGTGAGCTAAGCTGTATTTTTATGGACGAATAAGGGCTTACTTATCCAGAGGCAGCATAAGGCGAAGAATAAACACGCCACCCTCTGTTTCAAAGGAATATAATCCATTATGACGTTCTACAATGGAGGCCATACTCTTAACGCCGAAGCCATGTCCGGTATCGTTGTTCTTTGATTTGGGCAACTCACCCTCCATCTCTATCGTTCCCACATAAGCATTCTCTGTGGAAATTACCAGCTTATCGCCATTGATAAGGGCTTGGATATAGACCTTGCGGAGCTTCTCATCCTCGAGCTGTGCTGCTGCGGTAATCGCATTCTCCAGAGCATTAGACATTAGGGAACAGAGCTCTGTGTCGTTGATACGAAGGTCCTCTGTTAGCCTGACCTCTGCATGTAGGGCAACCCGCTCTTTTTTTGCTCTTGACTCAAAGCTAGATAAGATCAGGTTCACGGTTTCATTTTCACAATAACGTACCGGAGTCAATGCATCGATATCGGCTTCCGTGATGGCAAGGTATTCCTTGATTTTATAGAGATCACCTTCTGCCGCAAATCCGTTGATTAAGGACAGATGATGACGCATATCGTGACGATAGATAGCGGTGCCCTTTTGCATCTGTCTCATGGTGTCAAGCTCAATCTGAGCCTGCTTAAGCTGAGAGGCAATGATATCCCTCTCTCGTTGAGCCAATTCCTGCTTTTGAGCTTCATTATAATATTGGAGAACAAACAATAGATAGAAGGTGCAAATCACTGAGGGGGCAAATTGTACCACCTCTCGGGAACCGGTATACAATAGATCCGTATAGACCGTTGTCGCATAGTCAAACAAATAATATAAAAGAGGAATTGCTCCAAAAAGCAGGCAGGAGCGTATGGAACGTTCCATTAATTGTCTTACTGAGTCAGCAATATATCGCTTTAGGAAATAATACACGACACAAACAGCGATAAAGTAAGCCATATGGTCGGCTAGCTCACTGTTTAAAATCGCACCAACAACTAAGCTGATCCAGCGAGGTATCTGGCAGCAAAGATAGGCTGTCAGCACACTTCCGATTGAAATCAACCAGGGACGTTTGAAATATAGGGTGAGAAATAGAACCATGGGGATATGAGTAATAAAGGGGTACAGCTGCATTGTAGTCTGTAGCCCAAACATCCACCAGCTAAGAATTTGAATTAAAAGCACTACGGCACAAAAAATGGAAGATACCAGCTTATTTGAGCGAGCATTCGAAGCACCGGCAAAAAGAAGAGATACTGCCGTACCGAATAGTAAAGCCAGACTGGAGCGAAATAATAGAAGGATGATTTCCATCACGATAGGTCTCTCCTTTCGTTCGGTGACAGCAGATATTTCATGTAAGCCGCCTTGACCCTCAGAAAAGCATCCCTTGCCACAGGCACAGTTACACCAACCGTGGTAGAAAGACCTTTCTTGTCAAGCTCAGTCACCTGACGTAGGTTAATCAGATAGGAGCGGTGAGGCTTTAAAAAATATGGATCCGACAGTAGCTTGTCCTCGTAATCACTGAGGTAACCGTAGACTTCTTTAACAGCACCGTCTACTAATATAAAATGTATCTTACGATTTAAGACTTCCACATATACAATATGCGAGAATAAGAGCTTTAGGATACCATTTCCTGTTTTTAATGTCAGATAGGCTTCCTCCTGGGTAAACCTTGTCAGCTGCTTATCAAGAACAGGGAAAATCTCATCCTTTCTGGCAGGCTTCATTATGTAGTCCTCTGCACCGACGCGGTAACTCTCTACCGCGAATTCACGGGAGGAGGTGAGGAAAATAATTGGTATCTCGTGATCGGATAGTCGGATTTCTTTGGCGGCATCAATACCGGATAGACCCGGCATAAGAATGTCCAGTAGCAATATATCAAACTCTCGTGATCTCATTGTGTCCAAAAGATCAAGAGCGCTATGAAAGACCTCGTAGGTTATAGAACCATCCCGCTCTCTATGATAATCCTCCAATAGTGAGGAAATGCGGGAGATTTCTTCTAAGCTGTCGTCACAAACTGCAATATGCATGCTCGTCTCCTCCGTAAAAGATATATTTAACCAAATATATTATAGTATAAATTTCATAGTGTTACAAGAACTGGAATTACAGGTTAGCGTATTTGGAGCATTTCATGCGGTAAAAGAGACGATTCGTGCGGTAAATCGCTATGATGTGGGAAATATGTTATTCTTACATTAGGGATATAGATTCGGAGAGAAAGAGAGGAATGTCTATGGTAGCAGCCACACTGGGATGGTTGATAGCAGGAATATGTACAGTATCATTTGTTGCATTGTGGTTTACCGTAAGTTATCGGGAACTATCTGAAAAGAGGAAGAGTCTTGAGGCGATCAGAGAACAGGTGCAGCTTCACCGCAGATTGTATATGCAGGAACGGGGTGGTGAAAATGATGCTGCTGCCAAAAAAGTACTAGAAAATAAGCTCATGGTCTATCGAGAGGTGGAAAGGGATTATAATTCACTGGTAAGAAGATTGATGAACCGAGTTCCTTCTTATGTTATGAGATTTCACACCACAGGAAAGGAGCACAGTGAATGATTCACTGAGGCTAGAATGTTGGCTTATTTCATGGATAAAACCATAGGGGCTGTTACAAAACGCAATTTCAAGGCGTTTTGCAACAGCTCTTATCTGTTATTCACAGGACCTGCAGCGAATTGAATCTGAGAGCCGAAAGTGGCCGTAGGCAAAGACTGTACAAGGGGAGCCATAGTTTATTTGTTTAGCAGGTAGATACTAAAATTCAAATAGGCAGCAAATACGCACCACAACAAATATGGTATTTGCAGATAAGCAGCCATGGGACTGATTTTATAAAATTTTACGATCATGATGCAGATACAGACAATTAAGCCCATAAGCCATAGGAAAGCGAACAGATAATTTTGTAGGTTAAAAAAGATAATGGACCATACAAAGTTAAATAGTAATTGTATAGCATACCAATTCAGTGCAGACTGCTTCCTATCGTTATCCGTTGTTACTATGATATAGGAGGAGATGCCCATCAATACATATAATATGGTCCATACGATGGGAAATACAATGGCCGGCGGGGCGAAATCCGGTTTAACAATCTGGTTGTAATTCATAGCATCCCTTGTGAGATAAGCTGACAGACCACCTACTGCCAGGGGTATTAAAATACATAGTATGAATAGGCTTAATTTTTTGAGCATATGTAATTCCTCAATGGATTTATTACATTTTATTATGGTCTGCTTCGCTTTATTCATGAAGGAAGGGTAGTATATCGGTATGTGTTTGGAAGGCCTAATCGATTTTGAACATAGATATGGTCTTCTTTGCTTTATTCATGTAGGATGGGTGGTCTATCATTTTGTGTTTGGAGGGCTTGCCAAATTTCTTGCAAAAAATATTGTTTACGATATAATAGACATTACAACAATAATCCATGAATGTTGGGGGTGTAGGATGGGTAAGAAA
>JAEYXC010000074.1 GCA_023428655.1 Bacillota bacterium
ACGATTTCCTTTAACTCATCCTTCTCCTCATCCAGCCCGGCCACATTCTTAAAGGTCGTTGTCTTGTTCTCCTCTGTGGTCATCTTGGCACGACTTTTACCAAAATTCATAACCTTACTGTTTCCACCACCAACATTGGCTTGGTTGGACAGGAAGGAAAAAAGTACAATAATAATTACGAACACCAGAATATAGGGCAGAATTGAGGTTAGGAATATACTGGGCTTTGAAATCGGATGGGTAATTGCATTCACACCTGCTTCAAACGCAATATCTTCTATCTCCGCAGTATCCAATGAATGAAATGATACCTCATTGTCATTCTTCAATGTAACTGTTACTTCCCCAGTCGGTACCTCTTCGTTCGGGTATATATCAACAGTCTTAACCTGCTCACTCTCTATATCCTTTACAAACTGTGTTTTCGAATATTCATCCTGATTACTTAAATCAATATTGTTGGAAAGATAGAATGTGGCAAACACAATTAGCAGAATGATGATATACCAACCATATCCTTTCATCTGTTTTCTCACTGAACAACCTCCTTTAATGCTGTACAGCAGAACCGATAAGGTCATCTGCTGTCATGATAAATACAACCGAAGATTCTTTTTTCTCTTCGATTGCTTCAAATAATCTCAAGTTCTTTTAAGAGCTGTGATCCCATAGGCTATTTCATCACCATACATTCTATGCTGACTGAAAACATGGCTTCCTACTATAACTTTAGTTCTCGACAACACCTACGTAAGGTAAATTTCTTAAAAACTGGTCATAATCAAGACCATATCCTACCACAAATTCATCGGGAATAACAAATCCCACATATTTGACATCTACATTGGTTAACCTACGCTCCGGCTTATCAAGCAGGGTGCAGATCTCCAGACTCTTCGGGGATCTGGTCCCAAGGAGGCTCTTCAGATGCGCCAGAGTATGGCCCGAGTCGATAATATCTTCTACGATAAGTACATTTCTGTCTTGAATTGATTCATCAAGGTCCTTTAGGATACGAACTCTTCCTGTACTAACCTGTTCGCTGCCATAGCTTGATACGGACATAAAATCCATGGTTACCGGAATGGACAAACGCTTTGCTAAATCACAGCTAAAAAATGCGCTTCCCTTCAGTATACAAATCAGATGTACGCTCTCTCCTTCATAATCCTTGCTGATCTGATCTGCCAGTTCCTTAATTCTTTCACTAATTTGATCCTCTGCTATCAATACTCGAATGTTATAATCCATCATTATTTACCTCCGTATCAGACAATTTTATCAATAGTACCTTTGTGGTAGCTGCATCTATTTTGTATCGTTCACTCATTCGTTCCCCTAATCCGGGAACCCACATCACATGACTTCCGTCGGTGATAAGCAGCTGCCTATCCCGTAGTTCTTGTGGTATTTTATGATCAATGAAGTAATCCTTAAGCTTCTTTCGCCCTCCGTTTTCATTGATTTGAAGGTAATCACCCACTCTTCTCGTTCTGATTTCAACAGTATTCTCTATTTTATCATAGTCAAACCACTTAGCACAACTGTTTTTCGGGATGGAATCACTATTTTTATAGGAAAACAACTCCGTCTCCACATACATACCAAATGGTCCAAGCTCCGTTCTTCCCGGTATCTTAATCCGAACAGGGTATGACAAGTCCTTTAATGATACCTCCCTGCCGGTAGTTTCATTCTGATATAGCCTTAGCTTCTCATATTCCCGCACAGCGAGGATTTGAAACGGTAAATGGACCTGTTTTCCAACCTGCTTATTCACAAGTGACAGGATGGCATCCACATGTTTTGCCTCCAGATCCTTCTTCTCACCAGCTATGGCCTCCAAAACCAACCGAAGAATCCCCTTTTGAAGGACAATATGCTCTTTCTGTAATTCCTTAATTGCAATTCGGTAGATATTCTGTTCCTGCTTAACAAGGGCATCATAACGTTGTCTCATAACCCCATTAAGGTAATCCCAGGTCTCCCTTAGGGAAGCTGCTGCCTCTGTAATATTGGCGACACTTTGCCGATTAATCTCCTTCGTTGCATAGGTCAAAATCTGATTCCGAATCTTATTCCTGCTATATTCATCGGACAAATTACTGGAATCAGTAAGATATTGAATTCCTTCCCGGTAGAGATAATCTTCAATATCTACTCGGTTAATTCCTAAGAGAGGACGAATTAAGGTTATATCACCAAAGCTTTGATGAAGGACACGACTTGGTTCTATCCCCGAGATCCCCCTAATTCCGGAGCCTCGGAACAGATTAAACAAAACCGTCTCCGCATTATCGTTTCTATTATGTGCAATTGCAACCTTATTACACTGCTCTCTTTCACAAACTTCAAAAAAAGCCTCGTAGCGTACCTTTCTCCCCGCTTCCTCCTCGCTCATTCCTTCCCTTTTGGCAATCTCCGGGACATTTATCGAAAAGCTTCTATATTCCAGGCCATTCAAAAGACAGAGCTCCTTAACAAAGTGCTCATCCCTCTCTGCCTCCTCTCCACGGATGCCGTGGTTAACATGGACGACATACAGGGTGAATTCAAACTCAGCACTTAGCTGTTTCAACACATGCAAAAGGCAGATAGAATCAGCACCGCCGGATACCCCTACGACAATCCTATCCCCATTTGCCAACATATTATTCTGTTTTACATAAGCCGATATCGTTCGAATCATTCTATCCCTATCTTAAGCATTTGTATTAGATTATATTCTTAAAAATGTTACTTGTATTCTAACCCTTTTACCTTTATATTTCAATGATATCTTTTCTGTTCCTCCTTATTTTAACCATATTCCGGCGGTTATTACAGTCATATCGTCCATTGGCACATAATTACTTTGGGAAAGGGTTCGTTCCAAAATACGATTAGCGATCTCCTGAGGATTATTGCTTTTCATTTCCATCAGCATTTGCTCCATAAAGCTCTCCTTATTATCACCCGGAATACAGTCCAGTACCCCATCCGTCAATAACACAATAATATCTCCTTCATATAGCTTCTTTGTAACGGTATCATAATCCACATTACCGAACATGCCAATAGGCAATGTGGTCGATGCAATGGTCTCAACCCAATCCCCTCGTTTTATAAAGGCTGCTGCTGCACCGATTTTAATAAATTCACACATTCCGGTAAATAGATTGATGAT
>JAEYXC010000076.1 GCA_023428655.1 Bacillota bacterium
CACTGACTTCGGAAGAAGGGATTGTCAAACTGGTCCTTCACATGTCCCCAGCGTTTTGTCCCATACAGAAGTAATTCCGGACAAGGCAGCTGTATCATCTGGATATCATTTTGTAATACATATTCCATTAGATTTTTCCTGTGTCCGGCCTCTTCTCTTTGCTCCGCCTCATTATAACTGATCACCTTGGAGGCAGTGTTAAGGATACAATGTGAAACTACTAAAATCCGATGCATACAAGCTCCTTCCCGTGCTAATCCTATCTCTTTCTTCCATTTTATGATGATATGGGAAAGCTTTCAAATTGTTTCACAAAACAACTCGCTTATTCACCGGAATCCAAAAAAATCTTACGAAATTCTTCTCTTGTATACTCTTTTACACGCTGTTCCAGCAATTCATAGTTTTGCAAAAGACGAGCCCCCTGAGGAGTCAGCTGCGTCTTTCCACCCTTACTTCCACCTTGCTTTCTTGTGATTACCTTATAATGAACCGCTTCCTCCAGGGTATTTAACATATGCCATGCCTTACTATAGGATAGTGCCATCGCTTTACAGGCTCCCTTTACGGAATTCGTCTCTTGAATTAATGTTAGTAAAAGCTTTGTCTTGGCATCAAAGAACAGATTCTCCTGCTCCAGGCTCAGCCGTAGGAAAGGATGGAAAATATCACTGTTATGCTTACGAATTAAATCCGATTTATATTCCAGCTGATCCGTATCCTCAAGGATCCCCACATCCTCCACCTCAAGGATTCGCCTCTTGATTTGATATTCCTCCAAGGCCCCAGGCAAGCCGCCATCCCCCTGATAATTCAGTAGCAGGGGGATAATATCCGCCGCTATCAAGGTAGGATGTCCAATCTTATGTTGGTAGGACGGGGATACTGCCTTCTCCCTTGCGACAATCATTTTTCGTAAGGTATCCGGACTAAATAACGGAATATCGATGGGTGTAAACATTACCCTATCGCATTTATCCTGAAGATATTCCATCCCCAGCTTCGCAAGCTGGAATAATTGACACTGCTCATAATTGTCCTTATGTAAGAAGATAACACCATAATCACTTAGCTCCCGCTCGATCATATCCGAATCAAAGCCGGTAATTACGACAATCGGATCGATTCCTGCTACCTGAAAGGTCAGAACAATCCGCTTAATTGCAGATATTGCTCCGATCTGCAATAACGAATGGGTCTGCTCATTTCGAATTAATTTTTTTGCAGCAGATATCACTCCTGCGACTTTATATAAATGCTCCGGCATCCTTCTTCCCCTTAGGTCATTGATTATCCACTTGAAATACTGTTATCATCATCTTACCTAATTATAAAATAACAGTCAACCATAGAACGTTACAAGTTTGAACTTAAGCCACATTACCGGAATATGAGTATATAAAAAGGATTACTTCCTAATAGAATTTACTGCTTTAAGGTAGGATAAAATGCTACGTTTCAATATACAAGCAAAATCATTCAAATTATGGTGGATGGGGTTTGCCAATTATTGTATAATAAAATAGTGGGCACTCATATTTTATTCTTAATTCTTATATTAAAATCTAAAAGGCAGGAAGGATAATCGTATCAAATGAAAATAGAAGCGAAGGATTGTATAAGAACCATTGCTATAAACAAGGATAGGAGAAAACTGCTTTTCGGAATTTTACTTATGTCCGCTCTAATTCTTTTCCTTGCTTCCTATGCCCAGCCAATAATATATCTAACCGCTCAAGTTAAACCTGTGACCGATAAGGATTATAAGCTGTTTCTAGAAAACTCACAACATGGATATGGTGGTAATGCTCCCCTTGAAAAAAGAACTCGTGAAAACTGTAGGTTGCTAACCGTGGAATTGCAGATCAAAAAGCCTTTCCTTCTGGCAAGAAATGTCAAAATCGATAAAGATAATCTTAACCGATATTTAGAGGAGAAACAATATTTTGATAAATCCTCCGATAAAATTCACGCCTTAGGGAGCTACCATCTTTCCGATACCAATTATCATTCCATTGATGGCATCGATCTATTTTTCGATGGAATGAATGATGAAACGGTTTATCGTTTCTTTGGTGACTATAAAATTGAGCTATCATGGATAGACCTTTTCAATAAAGAGCATAAGGAAGTTTATTATCTAAAAGACTATTATTAATCTTATTCCTCGAAATTTGCTATCAGGGAGGGAAAGGGCTGTCACTATAACCCACGCTCAAAGCAGCCCTTACCAACAAAATCAAAGACCACTCGATTATCAATCAGAAAGCGATATTCTATCCTACTGTTAATACTCTCATACACCTTGCGAACCATACCGCCCTTTACCGGAGCCAGCAGAGCCCTCTCCAACCGATCAATTAGCTTTACCTGCAGCTCATATTTGCCCTGCTGTATCCATATTTCATTGGGACTTATTCTCTTGATCTTCACGCCCAGGTAGGTAGCAAGGCGATATTCCTTCCCTTTATAATAGATGATCCCGATACATCCGGTAAATCCAATTGGACCAAGGCGGAGATCAGCCACAGACAGCATCAACGAATTATAATCTACCTCCTTCCAACAGCACTGAGTCCACAGATAATCATCCGGAAAGCTATATCCCTGATCTCCCTCCATATAACCAAGCCCTTTTTTGAAGGCAATCCGTTTTCCATTTATTATTAGTTCACCCTCCATAGCATGTACGAGACTATAGATGTTATGCTGGCACGGCATCCCTGGTAGATATCGAAAAGGCCCCATCATATCGTGCTTTGGTGGGGTTAGGGCATTATACTTCAGCTTACCGGTTACACTTAGCTTCTCCGTCAGTATATTTACGCGAAGTCCCTTGGAGGTGAATAGGTTTTCACCAATTTGAATAGCAAGCTTATTCCTAGCGGCCTTAAATTCTTCAAAGGGATAGAAGATTTGATGAGCCTCCTTTGGAGTAATCACCTGAATGGAGGCTAAGGGCATTCCATGTTCATTGATATGATAGGCGGGAATGAATGATATTACATCCATTGAGCTTTGATTCTTAAAATACCAACCTTGAAAATATCCGTTTTTCTTACAACTGTACATAACTAAAATCCTCCATATACCGATAATTTCGTGATGATTAAAGCTTATATTAATGGTATAGGATTAACAGAATAATATAAAATATGTAATAAACAAAAGCCCCTATAATGGGATATTATCGTCCCACCAAGTGGCTTTTTTATCAGCTATATTTAATTCTAAACTAACTTAATATTACTACCCAAAGAATATCCTTTAAGCCCCCTTCCTATATTTTCTAGCCAATTCTTGCTCCTTCTCCGGCTGTACCTTAATTGCTACATAGAGATTCCCCAAGGAAAAAGCTGCTGCCAGAAAGAATACCCACTGGCTTCCCCAAGTAGCCCAGACCACTCCGCCAGCAAGAGCTGCAGTAATGGAGACCAGATGATCTAAGCTAATTCCCGTCGATAATGTTGCGGTTACTTCCTCCGGATCAAGGGCAATGGATTTGAGATAAATGGAATTCACCATACCTATCTGCATCGATAGACGATCTGAAATAAATAATAAGTAGATTAACCAAACGGACCAACCCTGGTCCGGTAATACTCCTTCGACGACTCCCCATACCACAAAGCCATAGATTATGTATATAATAATAAAAGTCAGTGCATCGAGATACATCATTTTCTTAATACCAAAACGATCCAACCAACGTCCGAGCTGACTTAGGAAAAAGATTGAGATAAAGGTTACAATAATCGTTAAAAGTGCCGTTGTGTCCGCCTTCTTCAGTAACAGATCCACGATAACCCAGGTACCGTATACATACGCAATCTGCTTTTGAACTCCTTTTAATATGGTGAGAAGGTAATAATACTTATACTGTTTCCGTAACACCAGCTTCGTTTTTCGTGGTGCAACCCTCTTCGGTTTTATCTTCCCTACCATTAGAAAAGCCATGATAATTGCAATGGAAAACGCCAAGGCTGACAGGAGGAAAACCCATTTTATTTTCGTTTCAAAGGAGAATATCCCCATGCGAAAGCCGAAGAAAACGAGTAAAGCAGCAATTAAGCTAAAAACCGCCTTAACACTGGAGAACTGCCCCATACGCTTTCCGATCTGACCCGGTTCGGATAAGGACATTCCGATGGAGTCCGATAACGGCATAAATAGATGCATTCCCATGGAGTTAATAAAAAGAAATACCAGCATAATACCAAAGGAAGGTGTAAAAAGACCGAGCAGAGTCACTCCGATTGCTGCGAGAATCTGCGCAATGAGAGCCATTCTGATATCACCCAGAAAACCGATTAATCCAATCACAAATGCACATAACAACCCCGGAAGCTCTCTCGGGAATTCAATAAAACCACGTTGGAAGGCGGTAACCCGGTATACCTCCTTAAAATAATTTGAGTATACGGCATCACTCAGTCCGTTACCCAACGCCACTGCGGAAATTAAGATGATGAACATCAATAATTCCGGGTGAAGCCCTGTCAATTTCTTTTTCATTGGTAGCTCCTTCTCAAGCAAATATTCTATTTTCCTAATACATCAGATTAATTTATCATCAATACTTTCTCATCTCATCGGCACCGTCATCCTCCAATTTCTCAATTTTCCGAATGATGACATCATAGGAATAACTATCATTTACCCTAACTGTAACCCTATCATTTACCTTATGGTGCAGCATTGCCTTTCCAAGGGGTGAATCAATACTAATCCTCCCTTTGGTTGCATTTGCTCTAACCGTTGTCACAATCTTAAGTGTTTCCTCCTCGCTATCCTCGGGAAGAAAGAAGGTCACCAGGTCATTCAGACCTACCTCGTCCTCCTTAGATTCCTCGGAAATAATCCTCGCCGTCTTTATCATACGCTCCAGATAGCGAATCCGGCTTTCATTCTGATTCTTAAATTGCTTCGCTACCTTATACTCAAAATTCTCACTCAGGTCACCGTGTGCTCTCGCCTCCTGCACATCCTTGATCGCTTCCTTTCTGACGACGAGCTTACGGTGCTCTATCTCTTCCTGCATACGTAACACATCTTTTTTCGTTATCTTGTCATACATATTGAAATCTCCGGTTATCGTTGTTGTTTGTTCTATGAAATAAAGCTATTAATAATTATATCACTAATTATTAGGCTGTCATCATAAAAAGCGCTACTTCCGAAAAGAAATTTATTTCCTGTGCTCTACTGATACTCCTCTATAAAGAAGGTAATTCTCTGCTGCAATCCAGTCAATTAAAGTAGCTTAAGAATAGGTTGTAAATTATCTTAGTTTCGATTACATATCTCTTTCTTAAGTAATGCTATTTGTTTCTTCAGATCTTCTATCTCTTCATTAATTTGATCACTATCTAAGTTGTTGTTTTGTGCATTGCTACTCTGTAGAGACTGTTCCTGGGCAGCAGCGGTTAGAAGAGCTTGACCAATATTCACAATAAAATTACCCAGTGCATTTTTCTGGTCCACATTTAAGCCATCTAGTAATAATAAACCAAATATTGATGATAATAATGCAAATTGATTTGGAGGTAATGAAAGTAAGCATGACTCAATCGGAGAGATATTATCACAGGCTTTGTTATTCAGACTCTTATCGTCTTTTAAAGGATAGCTCATATTAGTTTTACCTTTCATCACAAAAAAATAGAATGATATACTTCATCTCATTAATAAGATATTAACTTGACGGGAAAATGAAACATAATTTTATCTTTCTTGATGAATTTCTTTCACCAAACTATCCGCTGTTCTATGACGGCTTATATCATGATGTTGTTTTAGGCTCTGCTAGGTAATAATTTTTGTATATGGATATGATAATAGGGGGGCTGCAATTTTCCCTCAATTTAGGCTCCATTTTTAGAAATTGCGAAGCTACTGCAATGACCTTTCGTCAAAAACATATTGTTCATCCTCTATTAAACTTTTTATTTCATATGCTGTTTTTTCCAAGTTCAATTTTGTTGTATTAATAGTAGGAAACGGATAATCATTGTAAATTATTCTTGTATTTTTAATCGCTCTATCAATTCTCGCCTCGTCACGATGGTCACATTTCATCCTCTTAACATTCTCGTCTAAATCGCATGTTAAGATGATAGGTATAAAATCGAACTTGATATTTAACTCTCTTAGCTTTCGCATTGTTTCCGTAAAGTGAGCTTTTCTATGTCCATGAAATCCATACGCCCATATAATCGTTTCATATAAGGAGCTCTCTAAATATTTCGTAAGCATAAATAGCAAGAACTGCCGTCCTATATCGATCCCTTCGGAATTTATGAATGGATTTCTTAATGCACATAAATCACTGTCTACAAATGCCGAATTCTCGATGTGGTTTATAAGTTCTCTTCCTGTTGACGATTTACCTACCCCATTCGGTCCACAAATAAAAATAAG
>JAEYXC010000088.1 GCA_023428655.1 Bacillota bacterium
GACTACAGGATGTCTATAAGAACTCCCGATCGGAAGGCTTTGGCAATGAAGTAAAGCAAAGGATGATGATAGGTGCTTTTGTGTTAAGCTCAGGATATTATGATGCTTTTTATAATAAGGCCTTAAAGGTAAGGGCAGTCATTAACGAGGGCTTTCGCAAGGCTTATGAGAGATATGATATCCTACTTGGACCAACTGCACCACAGACAGCACCCCGTCTGGGAGAAAGTCTGTCCGATCCTCTTAAGATGTATTTGTCCGATATCTATACGGTATCTGTGAATCTGGCGGGTCTACCAGCAGTGAGTCTGCCCTGCGGCAGGGATTCAAAGGGACTACCCATTGGGATGCAATTAATCGGAAAACATTTTGGTGAGAGGGATATCATTCGGGCTGCATACAGCTTTGAGAAGACCAAGACCTATGAGAGACCCTTAGCACTTACAGCACAGGGAAAGGAGGTATAGGCTATGAAAACATATGAGACCGTCATTGGTTTAGAGGTTCATGTTGAGCTTGCCACAAAAAGTAAGATTTTCTGTGGCTGCACGACTCAGTTTGGAGGAGAGCCAAATACCCACTGCTGCCCTGTCTGTACCGGTATGCCGGGAACACTTCCCGTGCTGAACCAACAGGTCGTAGAATTTGCTATGGCAGCGGGCTTAGCACTGGGCTGCACGATTACACAAAGATGTAAATTTGACCGTAAGAACTATTTTTATCCCGATCTTCCCAAGGCCTATCAGGTCTCCCAGCTCTATTTGCCGATCTGCAAAGATGGTGGAATTGAGATAGAGACAGAGGCTGGGAAGAAGATAATAAGAATTCACGAGATACACATGGAGGAGGATGCAGGTAAGCTGGTCCATGATCCCTGGGAGGACTGTACTTTGGTCGATTATAATCGATGTGGTGTTCCCTTGATTGAGATTGTCAGTGAGCCGGATATGAGATCGAAGGAGGAAGTGGTAGCGTACCTGGATAAATTGAGATTGATTCTTCAATACCTTGGAGTATCGGATTGTAAGATGCAGGAGGGATCTCTTCGTGCAGATATTAATCTATCCGTACGAGAGGTTGGTGCAAAGGAGTTCGGAACCAGAACCGAGATGAAAAACATGAACTCCTTTAAAGCAATCGCCAGAGCCATCGAAGGAGAAAGAAAACGACAGATTGAGCTTTTGGAAATGGGCAAGAAGGTAGTGCAGGAAACCAGGCGCTGGGATGATAATAAGGATACCAGCTTTGCGATGCGTACCAAGGAGGATGCTCAGGATTATCGTTACTTCCCGGAGCCGGATCTTTTACCCATCGAGATCAGTGACGAATGGCTAGAGAGAATCAGGGCCCGTCAGCCGGAGCTGCGTGCGGAGAAGATGCTGCGTTATGAGAAGGAATTCGATATTCCTGCCTATGATGCATCCATTATTACCGGGTCCAAGCATTTGGCGGATCTCTTTGAGGAGACCGTTGCACTCTGTGGCAAGCCGAAGGAGGTCTCTAACTGGCTGATGGTGGAGGCAATGCGGCTTCTAAAGGAGCAGGAGCTGGAGCCGGAGGAAATACCCATTACCCCCTCCCAGCTATCCAAGCTGATCGGATTATTGGAGGCGAATCGAATTAATCGTACAATTGCCAAGGAAGTATTCGAGCAAATGTTTAAGGAAAAGGTTGATCCGGAGGAC
Source organism: Bacillota bacterium (assembly GCA_023428655.1). Taxonomy (GTDB): domain Bacteria; phylum Bacillota; class Clostridia; order Lachnospirales; family Lachnospiraceae; genus Mobilitalea. Next base: position 1,686 of record JAEYXC010000088.1, read on the forward strand.
TATGTTGAGCTGCATGGTCTTGGTATGGTGAGTGACGATGGACTCCTTCGGGAATCGGTGCTTAAGATTATCGATGACAATCCTCAGTCTGTAGAGGATTATAAGAGTGGTAAGACGAAGGCCATGGGCTTTCTTGTGGGTCAGACCATGAAGGAGATGAAGGGGAAAGCGGATCCCGGAAAGATCAATCAGATTGTGAAGGAAATATTAGATTCAAAGTAGTGGTTAGCTGTCGTTTTATGTAATTTCAGATTGTATATCCCCTTTCATTACGTTATAATAGAGATAGTAAAATAATATAAGGTATTGGAGGGTAAAAGGTGGAAGAGAGAAGAAGAGCAAAAAGATTACCGGTGACACTTGCACTTGAGGTATGCAATTTGTATAAGCAGGATCATGTACAGGTAAGTGATCTGCATGCACCCATCGAGGTGGTTAATGTATCACGGACAGGAATCGGATTTCGAACAAAGAGTATATTACCCATTGGGTATTATTTTAATGCAAGCATTAATTTAGGCAGTGAGGATACCTTACATTCCGTAGTTCAGATTATTCGTTCTCAGGAGGATGGGGATCAAATGATCTATGGCTGTGAGTTTGTCGGTATGGCAGATGTTCTATCCTATGTGATTGAGGATTACGATAAAAAAATTCAAGAAAATGAATAAAGAGATGATGGATGAATTCTACTCCAACACTACAATGGCTAAAGAACATTGGGGGGGACGGGATAGGAGCAAGGATCATAATAAGGATGGGCATATTCCTGATAGGAGTAACGCCCATCCTTATTTTTTATAGAAATTTGGAGAGTATGGTAGAGCATGTATGATTTGGCACCGTAGGCTTTTAGGCTTAATGTAATTAGGTACGGATATCGAAGGTATATCGTCTGACATCGCCCTCTCCGGAAGAATCATCAATAAAATCCTTGCTAAAATCTAATTTTTCATAAGCTTTGGAAACCTCACTGAAAAGACGGTAGCCTTTGTTACCCAGAGTCTCGGTAAGGGTTGGCATGCAATCGGTAATCAGTCCCCTAGCTTCTTCCTCCTCTATATAGAATTTGGCATGGATGTTGTTATGCTCCAAGCGAATATGAATATTCAGGCTACCGAGATGGGTCATATCCAGATGAAGAAGAACACTGAGGTCTTCCTTTTGCTGTAACGCCCTCTTTCTCGTAAATACATATAATTCAGTATGAACCTCTTGATTCTTGAACTGAACCGGCAATTGAAGATAAGTAAACATCCTATTTAAATCCTGCATAAATCTCATATTCTCTTGTAGATTTTTGATTGGCTCCTGTAGCTTTGCAAAGTCCTTCGAGGATTGCTCAAGCTCTGCCAGGGAGGAGAGCTGCTCCATATCCTCTCGCAGATTATCATAGAGACTGCGAAGACCTGCTTCATCACTCAGTTTTTCCGGTGTTATGGTCCACTTATCAAGAAATGCCTTTTCCACCAAGCTTTGATAATGAGGTGAGGTAAGAATTTGCTCGACCTGGTAGGCCTCAAGCTGTGGCAGGTTATATTGTAAGGAGGTGAAAAGCTCTTTTGAGGAGAGTGTTCCCTCCATCATCCGGTCTGCTATGGGACGAAGGGAGGGTATGGATCGAAGAAGCTCTGCCAGAGAGGCTTGCTCTGACGGAGCAAGTAGGTTCTGTATGGGCCTTAAGGTACCTTCGGTCTCTAAAAGCTGCCGATCCAAGGAAGCAAATGGCGAAGGTGACGACGGTGCTTCCCGCCACAGAGCTAAGGATTGACTTATTTCCGATAATAAATTTGGTGTTGCATTCGGATACATTGTTTTTAGGTGATCCACTGCCTCCTCGTGGGATAAGGTTCCCTGCTCCAGCTGTGCAATCAGTGCATTGCGATCCATAGCTTCCGGCATTTGTGAGTTGGGATGGTTTTGATTAGTAGTCAAGATATCAAGCATCCTGTTGTTAACCTGCAAAGCATAGTTAAGGTTATTGGTACCATTCGTTGGTAAGCCTTGTGGTAAAGCAGTAGAAATTAGCTCAGAAACACCCTTGGTGATGTGTTGTATATCGGTAAGCAGACGACCGGTTCCGTTCTGATATGCTTCGAACTGTCTGATATTGGCCGGAGTCATGGGAAGATTATTTTTATACATCAGGACTAAGGTCAGAGGAGCTGCTTCTCGATTGGTATTGGATAATCGGACTAAGCTCTGTAGGGTTTGCTTGTCCACGGGCATAGTATGCTTAAGAAGCTCTTCAACGAGGGTACGGTTGCGCTCGTTATATGGCAGTCCGGAAGCGGATAGTGCCTTCAAAATCGTTGCATCGGAGGGTGAGGTGCTCTCTGGGAGGTATCTTAGGACCAGACGATCCAACCCATCCTCGCTAACGATAAACTGTGCTTCCTGCCCAATGGCAAGAGGAACATCACCGGATAGCTTTGCGGTGATAATCTGTTTGCTCGGCTCTAGCTGAATCTTGACTTCCTGATACCGATGATCGATAATCTGACCTTTAATGATTTGTCCCTCCGAAAGTCCGGCCTGCTTTGCACTGGACGAAGAGGATAGCGCCTGATTCTCCTTCACCCTAGCCGATTCTGAGATTGCTTTATGTTCCGCTCTGGAACGGGCAATACCCGGTTTATTTAGTTTTGATCTCGAAAGTGAAGATTGGTTTATATCCATGAATATCCCTTTCCTTTTCCTGTGAAGCCATTCAGTAGCAAGCTACACTATATATTATATCGACTGCTTCGTAAGATAAGTTAATGATTTACGTCCTATTGTTTTTGGGCAGATATTAACGGTTACCTGGGTTGACACTTATTATTATTAATTAAATGAATAGTAGAAGCTAAATTAATTAGGTAGAAATAGTTTATTATGTTAAAAAATTATTCGGATTAGTAATTAAGATGAAAATATACTTGCATTAAGCATAATTATATATTATAATCAACGCAATAAAACGAAGGCGTTTTTAGACTTATCATTTGATAAGCCTAAGAGCGCCTTTTGTGGTATCTAGGAAAGAATGTAACAGTTGTGAACTTTAAAAGAAAAGGATGTAGGTAAGCATGAAGGATAACATCAGAGAGGAAATCACACAAATTCCACAAGGCCTGTATGACCCCCGTTTTGAGCACGACAATTGCGGTATCGGTGCGGTAGTACATATGAAGGGTGTCAAGACTCATGAGACTGTAGTGAATGCTTTGAAGATTGTTGAGAATCTGGAGCATCGCGCCGGTAGGGATGCCAATGGGCAGACCGGTGACGGTGTGGGAATGCTGCTTCAGATTTCTCATAAATTCTTTGTTAAAGCAACAAAATCTCTGGGAATTGATTTGGGATCGGAACGAGAATACGGAGTTGGAATGTTCTTCTTTCCCCAGGATGAACTAAGCCGTAATCAAGCAAAGAAAATGTTTGAGATTATTGTTGAAAAAGAGGGGATGAAATTCCTTGGCTGGAGAGAGGTGCCAATTCGTCCGGCGACGCTGGGAGACAGAGCAATCGAATGTATGCCCCATATTCAGCAGTGCTTTATCAAAAAACCGGCGAATGTTGCAAAGGGATTGGACTTTGACCGTAAGCTCTATATCGCCCGAAGAATCTTCGAGCAGAGCAATGATAATACCTATGTTGTATCCTTATCCAGCAGAACCATCGTGTACAAAGGAATGTTCTTAGTAAAGCAGCTTCGACTCTTTTTTGAAGATTTGCAGGATGAGAATTATGAGAGTGCCATCGCTATTGTCCATTCCAGATTCTCTACGAATACGAATCCGAGCTGGCAAAGAGCTCATCCGAATCGCCTGATTGTTCACAACGGCGAGATCAATACAATCCGCGGTAATGCGGATAAAATGCTGGCGAGAGAAGAAACCATGGAATCGGAGCATTTAAAGGGTGAGCTTCATAAGGTGCTGCCGGTGGTTAATACAGAAGGCTCAGACTCAGCAATGTTAGATAATACCTTGGAATTTTTGGTAATGAGTGGTATGGAGCTTCCCCTGGCGGTGATGATAACCATTCCTGAGCCTTGGAGTAATGATTCCTCCATCAGCAGAGAAAAGGCAGATTTTTATCAATATTATGCTACTATGATGGAGCCCTGGGATGGTCCCGCCTCCATTTTATTCTCCGATGGAGATATTATGGGAGCTGTGCTTGATCGAAACGGTTTGAGACCCTCCAGATACTATATCACCAACCAGGATCAACTCATTCTGTCCTCGGAGGTCGGTGTGCTTGATATACCGGCGGAGCAGATTGTAAAGAAGGAAAGACTACGTCCCGGTAAAATGCTTTTGGTGGATACGGTAAAGGGCTGTTTGATCGATGATGAGGATCTGAAAAACAGCTATGCCAAGAAACGTCCCTACGGAGAGTGGTTGGACAGCAATCTGGTTATGCTGAAGGAGCTGCATATTCCGAATAAAAAGGTTGCGGAATATAATGAAGAGGAGCTTGCCAGACTTCAGAAGGCCTTTGGTTATACCTTCGAGGATTATAAGACTACAATCCTTCCCATGGCAGCCAGTGGTCAGGAAGCCATCGCAGCTATGGGTGTTGATTCACCCCTTCCGGTTTTGTCTGCGAATAACCCGCCGCTCTTTGGCTACTTCAAGCAATTGTTTGCTCAGGTAACGAATCCTCCCATCGATGCGATTCGGGAAGAGGTTGTAACCTCCACCAGTGTTTATATCGGAGAGGATGGCAACATTCTGGAGGAGAAGGCTGAGAACTGTAAGGTTCTGAAGGTGAATAACCCGATCTTAACCAATACGGATTTATTGAAGATTCGATACATGAAAAAACCCGGCTTTAAGGTTGATGTTCTGCCAATGATCTATTATAAGAACACCTCCCTTGAGAAGGCCATTGATCATCTTTGTCTGGAGGCGGATCGGTCCTATAAGGAGGGGGCAAATATTTTGATCCTTTCCGATCGTGGAGTGGATGAGAATCATGTAGCTATTCCTTCCTTACTAGCAGTATCTGCTTTGCAGCAGCATCTTGTTCGCACCAAGAAGAGAACGGCACTTGCCATGATTGTGGAGAGTGCGGAACCGAGAGATGTCCATCATTTCGCTTGCCTGCTGGGCTACGGCGCCTGTGCCGTTAATCCTTATCTTGCACAGGAGACCATTCGTCAATTAATCAGCAATAATATGCTGGATAAGGACTATTATGCAGCAGTGGACGATTACAATAAGGCCGTACTGAAGGGAATCATTAAGATTGCCTCTAAGATGGGTATCTCCACAATTCAATCCTATCAGGGCTCTAAGATTTTCGAAGCAATCGGTATCAGTAAAGAGGTTATTGATAAATATTTTACCGGCACCGTCAGTCGTGTTGGAGGAATCTCTTTAAAGGAGATGGAAGCGCAGGTAGATACTCTTCACTCCAAAGCCTTTGATCCCTTAGGTTTGGATCTGGATTTAACTATGGACAGTGCCGGCTCACATAAGCTGCGTAGTGAAAAAGAGGAGCATCTGTATAATCCAAAGACCATTCATCTCTTGCAGCAGTCCACCCGTACGGGAAGCTATGAGATGTTTAAGGAGTATTCTAAGGAGGTTACAGCGGAACAGGAGAAGATTACACTCAGGGGTCTGTTGGAGATTAGTTTTCCCAAGGAGGGTATCCCCATCGAGGAAGTGGAAAGCGTCGATTCTATTGTAAAACGCTTCAAGTCCGGTGCCATGAGCTATGGCTCGATTTCGAAGGAAGCACATGAGGCTCTGGCCATTGCTATGAACCGACTTGGCGGTAAATCCAACAGCGGAGAAGGCGGAGAGAGTGAAGAACGCCTTAAGATCTGCGAGGATGGCTTGAATAAGTGCTCTGCGATCAAACAGGTGGCTTCGGGACGCTTTGGCGTCACCAGTGAATACTTAGTCAGTGCTAGAGAAATACAGATCAAAATGGCCCAGGGAGCGAAGCCCGGAGAGGGTGGTCAGCTGCCGGCGGAGAAGGTATATCCCTGGATTGCAAAGACCAGACATTCCACGCCGGGTGTAGGATTAATCTCACCACCGCCTCATCATGATATTTATTCAATTGAAGATCTTGCCCAATTAATCTATGATTTAAAGAACGCAAATAAAAATGCACGTATCTCCGTAAAGCTGGTATCGGAAGCCGGGGTAGGTACGATTGCAGCAGGTGTTGCTAAGGCCGGTGCCGGGGTTATCTTAATCTCAGGCTATGACGGCGGAACCGGTGCGGCACCCAGAACCTCCATCTATAACGCAGGCTTACCTTGGGAATTAGGTCTTGCAGAGACCCATCAGACCTTGATTATGAACGGACTTCGTACAAAGGTAGTAATCGAGACCGATGGAAAGCTCATGACCGGTCGTGATGTTGCAATTGCAGCGATGCTTGGTGCGGAGGAATTTGGCTTTGCTACGGCGCCCCTGGTTACCTTAGGCTGTATCATGATGCGTGTATGTGATCTTGATACCTGCCCGGTAGGCGTTGCGACACAGAATCCGGAGTTACGTAAGAACTTTAGAGGTAAGCCGGAATATGTGGAGAATTTCATGCGTTTTATAGCAGAGGAGCTCCGTGAATACATGGCGAAGCTTGGTTTTAGGACCTTGGATGAATTAGTCGGTCGTACGGATTTGCTGAAGGTGAAGAACAGCAGCCAATTGAATGACCGGGCGAAAACCATAGACTTAAGTGCAATATTAAATAATCCCTTTATCCAGCGCGGACAGGGAATCCATTATGATCCGACACAGATTTATGATTTTGAGCTGGAGAATACCATGGATGAACGAATGCTCTTAAAGAAATTTAAGCTGAATGAGAAGCATGCACAGAAGATAAAGCTGGCAGTAGGGAATACGAATCGAACCTTTGGTACCATCCTTGGCTCCGAGATTACCAGAAAACATGGTACCACCCTAAAGGAGGATACCTATGTCATTGAAGCACAGGGTAGCGGTGGACAGAGCTTTGGTGCCTTCATACCAAAGGGCTTAACCATAGAGCTGGAGGGTGACAGCAATGATTATTTCGGGAAGGGCTTATCCGGCGGAAAGCTTGTTGCATTTCCCCCGAAGGGAAGTACCTTTCAAGCAGATGAGAATATTATCATCGGTAACGTGGCTCTCTATGGTGCCACCAGCGGGAAGGCCTTTATCAGCGGCGTAGCGGGGGAACGGTTCTGTGTACGAAATTCCGGTGCAATTGCAGTTGTCGAAGGCGTCGGTGACCATGGTTGTGAATATATGACCGGAGGTAGAGTTGCTGTATTAGGAAAGACCGGTAAGAACTTTGCAGCGGGTATGAGTGGTGGTATCGCTTATGTTCTGGACGAAGAGAGTGATCTTTATAAAAAGCTGAACAAAGGGATGGTATCCTTTGAGGCAGTAACCGAAAAATATGATGTCTTCGAATTAAAGGAAATGATAACGGAGCATGTGAAATATACCAATTCGGTGAAGGGGAAACTGATTCTTGAGAATTTTGCGTCCTATCTACCGAAATTCAAAAAGATTATCCCTCATGATTACAGGCGTATGCTTCAAACCATCATACTGATGGAGGAACAGGGACATAGCAGCGAGCAGGCACAAATTGAAGCATTCTTCGCAAATACCAAGAAATAGGCTTGGATGAGGTTCGGTTGGAACAAAGGGATTGTTTGGAATGCTACGTTATGTTAGGAAAGGATAGGAATGAGTATGGGAAAACCGACAGGATTTATGGAATATGAAAGAATTCAGACCGGTGCTGAGTCACCCAAGGAAAGACTGGCACATTTTAATGAATTCCATCAGCCTCTGTCCATGGAGGAGCGCAAATGCCAGGGAGCACGATGTATGGAATGTGGTGTACCCTTTTGTCAATCTGGGATCATGCTTAATGGAATGGTATCGGGGTGTCCATTGTTGAATTTAATTCCGGAATGGAATGATTTATTGTACCGGGGAAATATGAAAATGGCACTGTCCCGTCTTATGAAGACAAATAATTTTCCGGAGCTCACCGGCAGGGTGTGCCCCGCTCCTTGTGAGGCCTCCTGCACCTGCAGCTTGAATGGGGACCCGGTAACCATTAAGGATAACGAATATGCAATTGCGGAATACGGTTATGAAGCGGGCTACATTCAACCGATGCCTCCCACCATCCGCACCGGAAAGAAGGTTGCAGTCATCGGCTCCGGTCCTGCCGGACTTGCAGCGGCTGACCAGTTAAATAAGAGAGGGCATCATGTTACGGTTTATGAGCGTTCGGACCGAGTCGGTGGCTTAATGATGTATGGTATCCCCAATATGAAGCTGGAGAAGTGGGTAATTGATCGCAGAATCGATATCATGAAGAAAGAGGGGGTTGCCTTTGTTACCGGAGCGGATGTGGGCGGTAATACCAAGGTAAGTAAGCTGGCAAAGGAATATGATCGAATTATTCTCGCCTGTGGTGCTTCCAATCCAAGAGACATAAAGGTTCCCGGAAGGGACTCGAAGGGTATCTATTTTGCAGTGGATTATCTGAAGTCTGCTACCAAGGATTTACTGAATGCCGGTACGACGATGGTAAAGGACATGGAACACTTTACCATCAGTGCGAAGGGCAAGAAGGTTATGGTAATCGGTGGCGGAGATACGGGCAATGACTGTGTGGGTACCTCCATTAGACAGGGAGCTGTGAGTGTAACACAATTAGAGATGATGCCAAAGCCTCCGAATCAAAGAGCCGAGAATAATCCTTGGCCAGAATGGCCGAAGGTAATCAAGACGGATTATGGTCAGGAGGAAGCCATCGATACCTTCGGAAATGATCCAAGATTGTACCAGACAACGGTAAAGGAGTTTATCGCGGATGAACAGGGAAATCTGACGAAGGCAATCATTGTTCGTCTGGAGAGTAAGTACGATGAGGCTTCCAAGCGAATGATTATGACGGAGGTGGCCGGAAGCGAAGAAACAATAGAGGTGGATCTAGTATTAATCGCAGCAGGCTTTTTAGGAAGTGAATCCTATGTAGCTGAGGCCTTTGGTGTTGAACTGGATGGTCGCACTAATGTTAAGACTGATCTGGGCCGATATCAGACCAATGTAGACAAGGTATTTGTTGCAGGCGACATGCACCGCGGACAGTCCTTAGTGGTATGGGCAATCAGAGAGGGTAGAGAAGCGGCAAAGGCGGTTGATGAGAGTCTGATTGGCTATAGCAACCTAGACTAGTTTTATCCCCTGATAATGGTCCTTGCTTTAAACAATGGCAAAATTTAGAATACTAATATAATGCAATTTAAATTTGATTATATCAAGTATTATACGCTAATTTGGTACAATGATAATGGGCAAATAGGAAAGAGAAACCTGCAATATATTTGGGATGCTTGTTATAAAATTTAGATCTCTCCAAATACTAAGATAAAATATAGTTGTAGTAAAGGAGAGATGTAATTGAAAAAGTTATTATATATTACGGTTAATTCAAAACCGGAACAGCTGTCATCAAGTAAAACCGTTGGAAGGGCTTTTGTGAATCAATTTATCGAAAGATATCCCGAATTCCAGATCGAGGAGCTGGATCTGTATCAGGAGCATATACCAAGACTGGAATATGAATATTTTGAAAGCAGAAATTGTATCGTTAATGATGAAGCTAAGAATAAACTACCGGAAAAAGAGCAAAGAGAAGTTCATAAAATTGTAGAGCTTTGCAATCAATTTATTGCAGCGGATGTGTATGTATTAGCAGTGCCTATGTGGAGTTTATCCTTCCCCGCACCATTAAAGGAGTATATCGATTGTATTGTACAATCAGGTAAGACAATCACTTTTCCGGAGGGTGGAGGAAAACCGGAGGGTCTTTTGAATGATAAATCCAGGACAGTGGTTTATATTCAATCCTCAGGTGCCAACATCCCATGGATGATGAGACCGATATTTGATAGGGGATTGGATTATTTTGAAGATATTATGAAGTCGCTAGGAATCAGTAAATTTGAACGACTGTTGGTGGACGGAACCGGTACTACGGAGGAGGAAAGAGTAACCGCAATCGAAAAAGCAAAAGAAAAAATAGATGGTATCATTGAAAAAATGGATGTAAAGGAAGCAATGCTTGTTTAACTATAACAAGAAATTGTGAAAAGGCTTGAAATGAAAGGGAATTTCGGCATTGGGATATCTACCGTAAGTAGAGATTTCGTTGCCGGAATCCCTTTTTTGGCGTATGGGTTAAAAGAGTTAAAAGTTAAATAATACCTAAGATGCTTGTAAGAGTTAATTCTTTTTTTTGAGATCAGAGGTAGGTTTTTTTGTTTAACTTGAGGCTCGATATTAAGAGAATGTTAAGAGTATATAAATATAAGAAGTTAAAGTAGACAATCCGATGATTTAGTGATATATTATTGAATCGTGATTTGAATCACAGAAATAATATTTTATTCGTGTTATGAATTAAGAGTAAATTGCCAAAGGTATGAATTACCAAAGACATAATATGATGAAATATCAGTGCCGTGGAAGACGGTGGAAAGGATGAATTAGAATGACGAGACAAGAATGGTATGATTTTAAACCGGGTAGTTGGATGACGGATGTTAATGTTAGGAGCTTCATACAGCATAACTATACACCCTATGAGGGCGATGAGAGCTTTTTGGTTGGACCTACCGAGCGTACGACCAAGCTCTGGGAAGAGGTTATGGAGCTGATGAAGGATGAGAATAGCAAGGGTATTCTTGAGGCTGAGACAGCGAAGCCATCAACGATTACTGCCTTTGGCCCCGGATATGTTGATAAAGATAAAGAATTGATTGTAGGTTTTCAGACGGATAAGCCTTTAAAGCGTGGTATCATGCCCAATGGCGGTATCCGTGTGGTTAAGAATGCATTACAGTCTTATGGATATACCTTAGATAAGAAGACCGAGGAAATCTATTCAGAGAATAGAAAGACACATAATGACGGTGTATTTGATGCTTATACCGATGCGATGAAAAAGGCAAGACATACCGGTATCATTACTGGACTTCCGGATGCCTACGGCAGAGGTAGAATTATTGGAGACTACCGTAGAGTTGCATTATATGGTGTTGATTTCTTGATCGAGGAGAAGCTGCAGGAGAAGAAGCTTCTTGAGATACCGATCTTAGAATCCCCGGATATCCGTCTTCGTGAGGAAATCAGCGAGCAGATTGATGCACTGAAGCAGTTGAAGACAATGGCGGCATCCTATGGATATGATATCAGTGTACCTGCAAAGGATTCCTTTGAGGCAACTCAGTGGACGTATTTTGCTTACCTTGGTGCAATCAAAGAACAGGACGGAGCTGCCATGAGTTTGGGTAGAGTTACAACCTTCCTTGATATTTATTACGAGAGAGATTTGAAGCATAATCTGATCACAGAGGAAGTAATTCAGGAGCTGATGGATCAGTTTGTTATGAAGCTTCGTATGGTTCGTTTCCTTCGTACACCTGCTTATAATGATCTGTTTTCCGGTGATCCTACCTGGGTAACTGAATCTATCGGTGGTATGGGACTGGACGGACGTACTTTGGTTACCAAGAGCAGCTATCGTATTCTTCATACACTTTATAATTTGGGACCCGCTCCGGAGCCCAATCTTACCGTGCTTTGGTCCGTATTTTTACCGGAAGCCTTTAAGAAATATTGTGCTAAGGTATCTATCGATACCAGCTCCATTCAATATGAGAGCGATGACATCATGCGTGATTATTGGGGCGATGATTATGGTATCGCTTGCTGTGTATCCGCAATGCGACTTGGTAAGCAGATGCAGTTCTTCGGCGCACGTGCTAACCTTGCCAAAGCTCTTTTATACGCAATTAACGGCGGTAAGGATGAGATCTACGGTGAGCAGGTAGCACCGATGTTTGCTCCGATTACTGGTGATTACTTAAATTATGATGAGGTAATCTCTAAATTTGACCAGACCTTAGATTGGTTGGCAGAGCTTTATATTAATACACTCAATGTAATTCATTACATGCATGATAAATACAATTACGAGCGTCTGCAGATGGCGCTTCATGATATAAATATTCTTCGTACGGAGGCATGCGGTATCGCCGGACTTTCCGTTGTCGCTGACTCCTTATCCGCAATCAAGTATGCAAAGGTTAAGGTAATCCGTAACGAAGCCGGACTTGCAGTGGACTATGAGATCGAAGGTGATTATCCTGCATATGGTAACAATGATGACCGTGTGGATCAGATTGCTATCGATATTGTGGAGACATTTATGAATAAGCTTCGTAAGGTAAAGACCTATCGTAGCTCCAAGCATACTCTGTCTGTATTGACCATTACCTCCAACGTTGTTTACGGTAAGAAGACAGGTAGTACACCGGATGGCCGTAAGGCTGGTGAACCCTTTGCGCCCGGAGCAAACCCGATGCATGGTAGAGATAAAAAGGGTGCAATTGCTTCAATGGCTTCTGTTGCGAAGCTTCCATATCGTCACGCTGAGGATGGTATCTCCTATACCTTCTCAATTGTTCCGAAGGCACTTGGTAAGAATGAAGAGGAACGTAAGAACAATCTGAAGGATCTGCTGGACGGTTATTTCCACAGCAAGGGACATCATATTAATGTCAATGTATTTGATCGTGAGACCCTGCTTGATGCAATGGATCATCCGGAGAAATACCCTCAGCTTACCATTCGTGTTTCCGGTTATGCAGTTAACTTCATCAAGTTAAGTCGTGAGCAGCAGATGGATGTAATCAATCGTACCTTCCACGAACGCTAAAATGTGGGTTGATGTAATGTTTTTCGGAGAAGGGAGTGCTGATAGATGAGTGTTATTGGACGAATTCATTCCTTGGAAAGCTTTGGAACTGTAGATGGTCCGGGAATTCGTTTTGTCGTATTTTTTCAGGGATGCCCTCTTCGTTGCCGCTTCTGTCATAATCCTGACACCTGGGAGGTTCATAAGGGTACGGAGTATACCACAGAGCAGCTGTTTGGTGAAATAATTAAGTATAAATCTTACATGGATTTTTCCGGTGGAGGAGTAACCTTTACCGGAGGAGAGCCCTTGCTGCAAGCAGAGTTCATCCTTGAGCTTTGTAAGGAGCTAAAGAAGCAGGGGATTTCCATCGCAATTGATACCTCGGGCTTTATCTGGAACGAAACCGTTAGGGAAGTCCTGGATTATACGGACCTGGTATTACTGGATATAAAGAATTATGATCCGATCGTTTATAAGGAAGTTACCGGAGTTCCTCTGGATCCTACCTTAAAGTTTCTCGATTATCTGAAGGAGAAGAAGATTAATACCTGGATTAGATATGTTCTTGTACCGGGATTGACGGATAATCTGGACAGTGTTAGAAAGTTATCTGAACATCTGGACGGTTATCCCAATGTGGGAAAGATAGAAGTATTACCTTTTCATAAGATGGGTGAGTACAAATGGCAGGAGATGGGACTTAAGTATACCCTGTCCGATACAAAGGAACCGGATCAAGAGCTTATAAAGACAGTCAAAGAGATACTTGGAAGCAATGGTAAGAAGGTATCATAATTAAATAATAATTAACTTTTATGCAAGGCATGTGATTAGGAGTAAGGGATATTCCTAATCACATGCCTTTTTTGTTCGGATTGGGTTAGGGTGATCGGAGGGGCATGATAAATTCATTATTCTAGTTCATATAAGCTGTCAATTGTAATTTTTGGATTGACAAGTAACCAAATTCCATTATATATTATTAATAATGATTTTCATTATCGATAACTTTTTAACGCATTTATCAAAGGACGATAATTGATAACAAAGGAAAAGGAGTAACATCATGCTAGAAAAGCGACTAATTAATGAACTCAAGGATTCCATGCGGTATGTAAAGCTTAATGTTTTATTTCAATGGATCAAGCTGGTTACCAATGTGGTATTTGTGGTTGCAATTGGTATATTGCTACAATCTCTCCTACAGGAGGGAAAAATAATCTCTTTATTCTCTACCGTAAGCATATGTATCGTTATGATCGCATTGAGATTTGCATCAACCATTGCTGCGAACAGAATGTCCTTCAAAGCCATCGGCAAGGTGAAGGCACATCTAAGGGATCGGTTATATGGAAAGCTATTACGAATTGGTAGCTCATACCACGAAAGAGTTGCGACCTCGGAGGTGGTTCAGATTGCAGCGGAAGGAATTGAACAGCTAGAGGTATATATGGGGCGTTATTTACCTCAGTTCTATTACAGTATGCTTGCACCCTTAACGCTGTTTGTAATCATTGCTCCCTTTAGTATAAAGGCGGCACTAATCCTATTGCTATGTGTTCCCTTAATTCCGATGTCCATTATTGCCTTCAATCGCATCGCTAAAAAAATAATGAAGAAATACTGGAATAGCTATGCGGATCTGGGTGATACCTTTTTGGAGAATATTCAGGGCTTAACCACATTAAAGATCTACCAGGCTGATCAAAGGAAGCATCAGAGGATGAATGAAGCAGCGGAGGATTTTCGTATTATTACGATGAAGCTTTTGCGAATGCAGTTAAATTCCATTGTTATTATGAACCTCATTGCCTTCGGCGGTGCAGCCATCGCGATTATCATTGCTGCTACGGAATATCAGTCCGGCAATATTGTGTTTTGGCAAGCCTTTGCTATTATCATGCTTGGAGCAGAATTCTTTATTCCCTTACGCTTACTGGGATCCTATTTTCATGTCGCTATGAACGGAACCACAGCCTGTGATAAGCTGTTTCGTATTCTGGGCTTCGAAGAGAAGAACACCTCATTCGACACAGACACTCCCAAATCATTGACCTTCGATGAGGTATCCCTTAAGGAGGTGGATTATGCCTATGGTGATAACGAATTGGTATTAAAGAAGGTATCCCTGTCTGTAAAGAAGGGAGAATTTATCTCCGTTGTCGGACCCTCCGGTTGTGGAAAGAGTACCATTGCAGGTTTGATAATGGGTATTAACACCGGATATAAGGGAAGCATCACCATGGGAGGTGTGGAAGCAACGAAGCTTGCGGAAGCATTGAAAATGAAGAATATGACTTTAGTAACTCACGATAGCTATCTCTTTAAGGGAACGGTCAGAGAGAACCTTCTGATTGGAGATATATCGGCCAGTGACCATAAGCTATTAGAGGTATTGGATCAGGTTAATCTAAAGGACTTTATACTTGCAGAGGGTGGTCTTGATTTTATGCTTATGGAACAGGGAGGTAATCTTTCCGGTGGTCAGAAGCAAAGATTAGCCATTGCCAGAGCCTTGCTGCACAACAGCGATATTTATATCTTTGATGAGGCAACCTCCAATATTGATGTGGAAAGTGAGAATATGATTATGAAGCTGATTAATGAAATGGCAGCGACAAAAACAATCATATTAATCAGTCATCGCCTGGCCAATGTGGTAAAGAGCGACCGCATCTATGTACTTGATCATGGTAGTGTCAAGGAATGCGGCAGTCATCAGGAATTATTAGCAGCGAAGGGCTTATATTTTGAGATGTATGAGCAGCAACAAAGTCTTGAGAAATATGGAAAGGGGGAAGAGAGCAATGCATAGAAACGCGTTATCAATGTTTTTGAAATTACTTACCTTAGTGAAGCCGCTGGCCCATGTCATGATTGCGACAATCACCCTTGGAAGTATTGGATTTTTAGCATCGATTTTTATTACAATCCTTGGTGGGTATGCACTGCTGAATGTACTTGGGATAGAGACCGGAATTACGAATTCTACGATAGCAATTACCGTGTTAATTTTAGTTGTTGTATTGTCCGTTGCCAAATATCTGGAGCAGCTCTCCGGGCATTTCATAGCTTTTAAATTATTAGCGGTTATCCGAGACAAAGTATTTGGATCCTTAAGAAGGCTTGCACCAGCTAAGCTGGAGGGTAGGGACAAGGGAAATCTGATTTCCATTATAACAACGGATATCGAGCTTATTGAAGTGTTTTATGCACATACGATCGCCCCCATATCCCAAGCCATTCTTTGCTCCGCCCTACTCATTGCCTTTATGGGCTCCTTCCACTACATATTAGGAATTATCGCCTTTGCTGGTTATCTTATTGTTGGCTTAGTGATTCCTTACGTGAATACAAAGCTGGGGCGCCAGGTGGGCCGTGACTACAGAACCGGCTTTGGTGAATTGAATACCTATCTTCTGGAAAGTCTGAGAGGTCTGAGGGAAATCCTCCAATATGGTCAGGGTGAGGCCAGAAGATCAGAAATAGCGGAACGATCGGCTAAAATTAGCGAAAAAAATAAATTAATGAAGAATAAGGAAGGGGAGGCTGCCGCCTTTACGGACCTGATCATTCTCGGCTTTGGACTGATCATATTGGTTACCGGCATTAACCTGTACCAACTAGGTCAATTGGAGGTTGGAGCCGTTCTGATCAGCACCATTACTATGATTGGCTCCTTTGGACCCGTCATTGCATTAAGTGCTCTTTCCAATGACCTGCTGCAGATGCTCGCAAGTGGAGAGCGGGTTCTTTCCATCATTGAAGAAGAACCGTTGCTGTCGGAAATTGAAGGAGAGCTTTCAATCAATAGTGAAAAATTAAGCGGAATTGCTTGCGATAAGGTGACCTTTGCCTATGAGAAGGAGCTTATTCTGGATAACGTGAGTTTATCTCTTCCGAATCATAAAATTATAGGAATACATGGTGTCAGTGGTTCCGGTAAATCCACACTGTTAAAGCTTTTGATGAGATTTTGGGCAGTGGATCAGGGCAACATTACCTTTGAGGATGGAACAAATAAGAATATCAACCATATTAACACAAGCTCCTTAAGGGATACCGTAAGCTATGTTACTCAGGATACTTATCTGTTTCATGATACCATAGCGGACAATATTCGTATTGCCAGACCGGAGGCAACCATGGAGGAGATTGAAGCAGCAGCCTCGAAGGCATCCATTCATGACTTTATCAAATCCTTACCAAAAGGCTATGATACGCCGGTCGGTGAGCTGGGAAGCAGTCTCTCCGGTGGGGAAAGACAGAGGATTGGTTTGGCAAGAGCATTCCTGCATAATGCGCCGGTTCTGCTTCTCGATGAACCTACCAGTAATCTGGATAGCTTGAATGAAGGGATAATACTAAAATCTCTAGAGAAGGAATGTACAAATAAAAATGTCATTCTAGTATCCCATAGAAAATCAACTCTAAGCATCGCGGATGATATTTATCATATGGCCAGTGGAAGAGTATCCTGACCCGAAGCAGGGAATTATGCTGTCAAGGACCGGTTAGGAGAAAGGTTTGGTTTTCTATATGAATAAGATTGATGAAAAGCGACTCAGGGAAAAGCAGGTCATCGCGAAAATGATTAGAGTGTATTGCCATGGAAAAAAGCATACACCGGGCACGAAGGAGTTATGCTCCGATTGTAGGGAGCTTCTAGATTATGCCAGCGTACGGACGGATAAATGTCCCTTTATGGAGACGAAAACCTTTTGTAGTAAATGTAAGGTTTCCTGTTACATACCCCATCGGAAGGAGCAAATACGGGAGGTTATGAAGTACTCCGGACCACGGATGCTGCTATACTGCCCGCTCCTGACAATAAGGCACCTGTTATTAGATATAAAAGGGAATACCCCAAAACAGTCCAAGACTCACCTAGATCAGCGGACGAAGTGAACTGGTACAATATCACTGGGCTTACTATTTGAGTGGTGGCCGAAGACAATGAACAAAAATATAATGTAGAAAGAAATGGAGAAGCTATGAAATTACATAAATTTACGATGAAGGATATTATATTTATTGCTATTATGTCTGCTGCCTTGGTGTTAGCAGGATTGGTTGTTATGCCACTTGTTATGTCTACCTCACTTTTTGGCTTACGAAATATGACCTCTGCCATCCTTTATTCCATCTTAACGATTATTGTGTTGATGAAGGTACAAAAAATCGGGGCTCTGACCCTGTTAGGTTTGTTCCATGGGTTCGTGTTATTGATGATGAGCCCGGTTATGTTCTTCAATATGGCGGTGGGCTCCGTAGTAAGTGAGCTTCTGACGCTAATTATTTTTAAAAGCTATGATAGTGATAAGGCAAAGGTATTTGCTGCTACGTTATTTATCCCCTTAACAATACCAACGACTCTTTTATTTACCATGATTATTCATGGGCAGAGCTTTGACCAGATTATTGATCGCCCTCTTTTATCCTTGTCCCTGTGTGTTGCGACAATAAGCCTAAGCTACCTTGGTACTAAGCTTGGGCAAAAGCTTGGCAGAGAGCTACAAAAGGCAGGAAAGCTTTAATGGAAAAATTATATGTAAAGAAACCGATTTACCCCCTAATCAGCCTACTCTCTGCTTTGATGGTATTCTGCGTGGGTCTGCTGGTATCAAAGCGCTTAACCTTGATTTATCTTTTAATAGCCTTAACGGTGGTATACCTATTATTTGGTTACGCAAAGGTATTGTTCAGGGCGGTTCCTCTTTTCTTTCTGATTGGCTCCATCGTTGGCTTAGGTGCAGCATTAACCAGCTCCGACCCCATGATCGGTGTTCAGACACTGGGAAGGACCTTGTTATTGGCTTACTCCTCCGTTGTCATGGTAGCACTGCCGCCCGTTCATCTGACCCGTAATCTGATTGCACTGGGGGTTCCTAGAATTCTGACACTGGGCATGCTGGTAACCGTTCGCTTTGTTCCTATTTTGATCAGTGAGATGAAGCAGATTAAAGAAGCGATGAGGACGAGGGGAGCGAATGTGAAAATCTATAACCTCTCTTATGTTTACCGTGCATTTCTTGTTCCGTTTTTAATGCGTATCATCAGTATGTCGGATATTATGGCAATCTCTGTTGAGACCAGAGGCTTTGTTCTGTCCGATAAATCAAGAGTAGTATATAAACAAGTGAGGCTTACAAAAAGAGATATGACTTATGCTCTATGTATCTTAGGCTTAATGACGGGAGTGGTACTATATGGATAGGATTGCAGTGGAATTAAAGAACTATAGCTTTCGGTACCCTAATACGGAGGATTGGGTGCTAAAGGATGTTGATTTTAAGCTTCATTACGGAGAATTGATGGTCTTATCCGGTCTGTCAGGTGAGGGGAAGTCGACCCTGCTTTATAGTATCAACCGAATTATACCAAGCATCATTCCTGGGGAAAGTCAGGGGGAATACCTACTGGCCGGGGAGAATGCCCTCGACAAATCACCCAGTGAGATATCAAAGCTGGTAGGTAGTGTACTGCAGAATGCGGATAGTCAGATTATTAATTACGTGGTTGAGGATGAAATCGCCTTCGGCTGTGAGAATATGAATATGGAGCCGGTAAGGATTAGTGAGGTAATTCGTTCCTCCTGCAGTATGATGAAGCTGGAGCCACAGTGGTACACCAAAACCCTATCCGGCGGGCAAAAGCAAAGGCTGATCACTGCTTCGATTCTTGCGATGGAGCAAAAGATCCTTATCTTTGATGAGCCCTTAGCCAATTTGGATTTGGAGGGAGCTCACAATCTTCTTCACTTATTAAAGAAGCTTTCACAGAGTGGCTATGCCATTCTTCTAATTGAGCATCGTCTGGATGTTGTTCTTCCCTACGCTGATTCTGTGGCGTGGCTTAGCAAGGGAAAGCTGGAGCTTCATACACCGGAGGAGCGGTTTCGCCAATATACCGGCATTATCCCGGGAATCATAGGAAGAGGACGTAAAAGTGAGGCTAAGCCATGGCTTCAACTAGAGCACATTGAGTTTGGTGTAGGTAATCGCAGGATCCTTAAGGATTTAAGCTTTACCCTCTATCAAGGCGAACGCGTTGTGATTCTTGGTGAAAACGGCTGCGGTAAGACCACTTTGATGCGACTTATGGCAAGGTTAATCAAACCCACCTCAGGCAGCTATGTGCAATGGATCGAGCCGGAGTATAGGAAAGGACCCTCAAAGAATTGGTTTAAAAAGCTGGGCTTTGTTTATCAGAATCCAAACTATCAATTATTCATGCCCTCTGTAGAACAGGAGGTCGCATACCAAGCGAAGAACGTCGAGGGTAAGGAGGATATGCTGCAACGGTTTCAACTTGAGGAGCTTCGCAGCAGGCACCCTCAGTCCCTCTCCGAAGGACAGAAGCGAAGGCTGACTATTGCCAGTGTCATGGCAATGAAGCCTGAGGTTTTATTATTGGATGAGCCTACCGTTGGGCAGGATTATGATGGGTTAAAGAACATCATTGAACAATTGAATGCGCTTCATGACGGTACCAATCATACAATGGTTACGATAACACATGATTTTCGCTGTGCTAAGGCCTTTGCAGATCGAATTCTATGGATGAAAGAAGGGAAGCTCTATAAGGACGGCGGACCGGAGCTGGCTGATGAATATTTCAAAGAGAAAATAGCATCGGATAAGGCAATTAACAAAACATAAAAAGGCGGTTGGATAAAGCACCAAGGAGGGGTAAACACTCCGAGGGTGCTTTGTTCTATACAGTGAAGGATTATATTGGGATTATTGCGTTATTTGTCAAAATACATAAAATAATTGTTGTATTTTTATTTGTAAGATAATTGAATTTTATCATTTCATGTAGTAAAATGGTAGGAAATAGTAGATAGCGGAAGTAATTTACTATATTCCCCATTAACCTAGGAGGTTTACAGATGAAGAGACATAATAGTATTAAGACCAAGATTTTAGTTATCTTTATTTCGTTGATATTGGTAGCCACCAGTGTGTTAGCATACGTTATAACCTATAATGCCAGTAAGCTGCTCAGCAAAAGCTCTGAGGAATCAGCGAAAATCATGGCAGAAGAGGGAGCTAAGCTGGTAACAAGCAGAATAACCAGCAATCTGAATGTGTTAAAAATCATTGCGATGCAGGAAGAGATAGTGTCAATGGATTGGGAGGAACAGCAGGAAATCCTCGCGGACCAATTACCGACTACAGATTACCTGGATCTGGGTATTGTATCTCCGGATGGGACGGCCCGTTATTCGGACGGTTCGGAAAGTCAATTAGGAGATCGTGACTATGTCTTGAAAGCCTTTAGCGGAGAACCGAACATATCCGATGTATTAATCAGCCGTGTAACCGGAGAACCGGTAATGATGGTAGCTGTTCCGATCCGAAGGGACGGAGAGATAGTAGGTGTCATCATCGGTAGAAGGGATGGTAATACCTTAAGTAATATCACAAGGGACATGTCCTATTCCGAGCTTGGTTATTCCTATATCATAAATAATAGTGGTACCATCATAGGCCATAAAAATAAAGAGCTGGTGCTAAGCCAGTATAATCCGATTACATTAGCAGCGGAGGATCCCAGTCACTCGGACTATGCGAATACCATTCAAAAAATCTTAGAGAATAAGAGTGGTTATCTGATGTACGACTATCCGTATGAAACCGGAGAAATATCCACTCTATATGCAGGGTTTGCGAGGATAACCGGTACCAATTGGATCTTCGTCAGCACCACAGCGGAAAGTGAGGTTATGGCACCGATTACCACCATGAACCGTACGGTAATGACGTTGAATTTTATAGCAATATTCATAATGGCCTTGATAATTTACTGGGGGGCAAGTAGCATTACTAAGCCAACAATTACTCTATCCAAAATCTCCTATCGTATTGCTAATCTTGATCTAACGGTGGATATCCCGGAGAAGCTACTAAAGAAGAAGGATGAGAATGGCATTCTGGCGCAGTCCATGCAGGAGATCATGAATAATCTTCGTAAGGTAATCGGTGAGGTAACCGATTCTGCCATACAGGTATCATCCACTGCGCAGGAATTGACGGCGACAGCAGAACAATCGGCAAGTGCAGCGGAGGAGGTATCCAGAACGGTAGAAGAGATCGCCAAGGGGGCCTCCGATCAGGCAGCGAATACGGAGACAGGCTCTAATCAAGCAATCCGTCTTGGTGAATATATTGAGATGAATCGAGATTACATGCTAAATATGAATAAAGCATCGGATCGAGTGAATTCAGTTGTGAATGAAGGAATTGAAGAGGTAACCAGACTGACGCAGATCACGGATGATAACAATCAGGCGACGAAGGATATCTATAATATTATCTTGAAGACAAATGAGAGTACGGAGCAGATTAGTGAAGCAAGTAATGTGATTGCTTCCATCGCGGATCAGACGAATCTTCTTGCTTTAAACGCCTCCATTGAAGCTGCAAGAGCAGGTGAATTAGGTAAGGGCTTTGCGGTTGTTGCTTCTGAGATTAAGAAGCTGGCAGGGCAATCCGCTCAATCGACGCATTATATTGATGGGATTGTTAAGGAGCTTCAGGACAATGTGACAAGGGCAGTCCAAAGTATGGAGAGAATGAATGAGATCTCCAAGGAACAGTCGGATAGTGTAATAAATACAAAACAAAAATACGAATCAATCAGAGGTGCGATGGAGGAAACGATGGAGGCCATCGGTCAACTGAATGCTTCCGGTGATGAGATGATGAAGGCGAAGACTGAAATTCTGGATTTAATGCAGACGCTATCAGCCATCGCAGAGGAAAATGCGGCCAGCACAGAAGAGGCATCCTCCGCCATGGTAGAGCAGAGCTCCTCCATGGAGGATATCGCAAAATCCAGCGAACGACTGGCTTCTTTGGCAACGAATCTTCAACAGATCATATTAAGCTTTAAGGTTTGATTTAACAAAATATAGCAATAATGGATAAAGCATGGATTGGAGAAAGTACTTCAATCCATGCTTTTATGCTGCCCCAATGTACTGGGCCTCTAGATGGGGGAGGTGGAGGCTTAGGGTAGGAAAGAGAGAGGATTAGCTTTATTAAAATGGGGGGTAGCATATCACCCCGGTTTAGGGTAGAATAAGAGAACATAAATTGATACTGGAGAGAAATGAAATGAAAATATACTTAATCAGACATGGTGAAACAGATTGGAATCGACAAGGTAGATTTCAGGGCAGAGAGGATATCCCGTTGAACGAAAACGGAATAGAGCAGGCAAAGAGATGTGGTGAGGCATTAAAGACGGAGCAGTTTTGCGCAGTGGTCACAAGTCCTTTGGTCAGAGCAAAAAAAACAGGAGAAATTATTGCCGGGTATTTAGGAATTGAACAGGTTATATTGGAGGAGGGAATCATTGAGAGAGATTTCTCCAGGGTATCGGGAATGACTCCAAAGGAACGAGAGGCCTTTTATGCCTCAGGAGAAGAGGATGATAAGGAGCCTTGGGAGAGCATGATTGCTCGTATGCAATCCAGCCTCAAGAAATATGCAGAGCAATTTGCACATGGTAATATTGTAATGGTTTCTCACGGTGCCTCAATCAATTGTGTACTTGCGTTACTCAGCGGTGGCGAGACAGGGACCGGGAAAATCATTTTAAAGAATACCTGCATAAACGTGATCCGATATGAGAAGGGAAGCTTTGTGTTGGAGGACTTTAATCTCACTCCCGAGGAATATCTCGCAAGGAGGCTTTAGCGATAGTCCCTTGTAGGGCATTCTAGAGTATCGATCCATTATGAAATATCGTTTCTGCTCATTGCTAAATTTTGGTTTCTGTGTTGACATTCATACATAAGAGTGCTAGAATTGATTTTCGCTTCAATAAATATTTACCACGGGTTTTCTTGGCAAAATCCAAGGAAAAAAGTGTATCGCTTCGGTACGCCGTCGCTTGGCAAGATATTTGAAAAAATATTACTACCAGGAGGAAAAACATGATTAAGGTCGAACACATCTCTAAGACCTTCAAGGTCAGCCGGCGTAATGCCGGATTTTCTGAAGCATTCAAGGCTTTATTTCACAAGCAGTATGAATGCATCAAAGCACTCGATGATATCTCCTTTCAGATTGAGGAGGGGGAAATGGTCGGGTATATCGGTCCCAATGGTGCAGGCAAAAGCAGTACGATCAAGGTCTTAAGTGGCATCTTGACTCCGGACAGCGGGCAGTGCAGCATATGCAAAAGAGTTCCATGGAAAGACAGAACAGAACATGTGAAGGAGATCGGAGTAGTATTCGGACAACGTTCTCAGCTATGGTGGGATGTACCTGTGATTGATTCCTTTGAGCTTCTGAGGGACATTTATAAAATTCCACAACAAACCTATCATAACAATCTGGAGGAACTGGTCACCCTATTAAATCTTTCCGAGATTGTAAGAACTCCCGCCAGGCAGCTTTCCCTGGGGCAGAGAATGCGTTGTGAGATCGCAGCCTCCCTTCTGCACAGCCCCAAGATCTTATTTCTGGACGAGCCAACCATCGGTCTGGATGCGGTGTCCAAGCTTGCAGTCCGTGATTTTATTCTGGAACGGAATCGAGTTCATCGGACAACCGTCATCCTAACTACCCATGATATGCAGGATATTGAGACCTTGACGAAGCGGATTATTCTGATCGGCAAGGGGAGAATTCTCATGGACGGTAATCTGGAGGATATCCGAAAGCAGTTCGCTACCAATAAGCGCTTAACAGTGGAGCATGGCGGAGGAAGCATCATACCCGGTGAGGGGATGCGGGCGATCTCAGTCAGCAATCACCTGGCACTCTTTGATGTAGATCTCTCCAAATTGACCGTATCCGATGCCATAGCCAGGATATCAAGGCAGGTGGACATCGTCGACCTGTCGGTGGATGGTCCCTCCATTGACGAGGTAGTGGCAAGGCTTTATCACCAATATCAAATATAGAGCATACTTAGATACCCACTCTTAAGGCTAAGAGAGGGAAATTGTCATGCCTAAAATCAAGCTTTGTAGATGCTCAATGGAAAAGAAAGGACTCTTTCCTTAAGGAAGAAGAGGCCGTGAGACATTTGAGAAGCGGAATAGGCAGGATCTGAGGATTGGAGTTGATACAATTGAACAGAAATACGCTCGATGAGCTTGATGTAGTAAAATATGTCTCGCTGCTTCGCATCAAATTTATTGCAGGCTTACAATACCGGGCTGCCGCGGCGGCAGGTATCACCACACAATTTGCTTGGGGTATCATGAGCATATTGTTATATAAGGCCTTTTATGAGGCTAACCCGGGAGCTTTTCCCATGAGCTTTCAGGCTCTATCGACCTATCTATGGCTGCAGCAGGCATTTTTAGCGCTATTTATGGGGTGGTTTTTTGAAAATGATATATTCCAGCTAATCACAGAGGGAGGGATTGCTTATGAGCTCTGTAGGCCAATGGATATCTATTATCTGTGGTTCTTTCGAACGATGGCATACCGTTTGTCCAAGGCAGTTCTACGCTGCATGCCCATCCTGATCTTTGCGGCATTCCTGCCTGAGCCATATGGCATTCGTTTGCCTGAAAGTATCCATGCTGTGATCTGGTTTCTGATCACCGCCGTGCTGGGTTTTCTGGTGGTAATTGCATTCAGTATGCTGGTCTATATCACAACCTTTTTCACCTATTCTCCCATGGGAGTCAGAATGGTCTCCGTGTCATTGGTTGAGTTTTTTTCCGGTGCTGTGATACCGATTCCTTTTCTGCCGGAGGGAGTTAGAACGGTTGTTGAGCTTCTCCCCTTTGCCTCCATGCAAAATATTCCGCTTCGAATCTATTCCGGTGATATTGCAGGAACGCAGATCCTATATAGAGCCGCCTTGCAGCTATTCTGGATCGTAGCTCTGATCTGGTTAGGGAGGCGGCTGATGGGACATGCCCTTAGACGGGTTGTTGTACAGGGAGGCTAGTATGAATTATTTTTATAGGAGACCTATATGAGACTTTATCTTAAATTTTTCGGGATCCATCTTAAGGGGGCCATGCAATATAAGCTGTCCTTTTTACTGACCACCATCGGTCAATTTTTGGTGTCCTTTAATGTGTTCCTTGGGATATTATTTTTGTTAGATCGATTTCATGAGGTGGAGGGATATCGCTTCAGTGAGGTGTTATTGTGCTTTTCCATCACCTTAATGAGTTATTCTCTGGCTGAGATCTTTATGAGGGGCTTTGATCTTTTTGCTTCAACGATCAGCAACGGAGAATTTGATCGGATCTTGCTTCGACCGCGAAGCACTATTTTATTGGTTGTATCGGGGAAGATAGAATTTACTCGTTTCGGGAGAATGCTCCAGGCAATCCTGATGCTTGTCTATGGTGTTACTGCCTCCGGTATTGATTGGAATGGAAGTAAATGTATCACCCTTCTTTTGATGATCATCGGAGGAACAGTGATTTTTGGCTGTCTCTTTGTGGTCTATGCCAGCATTTGCTTTTTTACCCTGGAGGGGCTGGAGTTTATGAATATTCTGACCGATGGTGCAAGGGAATTTGGTAAGTATCCCATCGGTATCTATGGGAAGGGTGTGCTGAGACTATGTACCTTTCTGGTGCCCTATGCCCTATTTCAGTATTACCCCTTTCTATATCTCATAGGGAGGGTAACGGATTGGAGATATATGTTTCTTCCAATTCTGGGGTGTCTATTCCTAATTCCCTGCTTTCTTCTCTGGAGAAACGGGGTTCGTCATTATCAATCCACGGGATCCTAGTAGGCAGGATTAACTCGTTAATCAGCCCGGATGCGTGGTGATGACTAATATAATTTGGGAGGCTAATTGGCCAAATTCACCCTTAGAGTCGGCTTGGTAATTAAATAAATTCATAAAAAAAGAAGCTGTCAGAATATTCTGACAGCTTCTGGCTAC